>CANJMX010000030.1 GCA_947475125.1 Actinomycetota bacterium | reverse complement strand
TCAGCCGAACACGCGAAAGCGTAAGAAGACCCATGGATTCCGCAAGCGGATGTCCACCCGCGCTGGGCAGGCGATCTTGAAGCGCCGCCGCGCGAAGGGCCGCGCCCGGCTCTCGGCCTAGGTTCTGGCCCCGTGCCGGACGGGGCGCGTGCTCCGAGGGAAAAGCGAAGCCGGGTCACCAGATCCGGTGACTTCGACGCTGTCTATCGCCGCGGGCGATCGGCGTCCGGTCGGCATCTCGTGGTGTACGCGTTCGACCGTGGCGAGGGCGATTCCGCCCGCCTCGGCCTGTCTGTGGGCAAGCGAGTGGGCAACGCCGTGGAGCGCAACCGCGTGAAGCGCGTGCTTCGCGAGGAGTTCTCCCGCATCGCCGGCGATCTTCAGCCCGGGGTGGACTTCGTGGTCATCGCCCGGCCAGGCGCACACGAGTACATCGAGGAGCGCGGATCGCGCGCCCTTGGCGAGCGCCTTCACGAGCTTACCGAGCGCGTGTCGCAGGCGACGGCATGAAGCGCGGCCTCATTTCCTTCGTGCGTTGGTACCAACGGCACATCTCCCCGCTGTTCCCGCGGCGGTGCAAGTATCACCCCACGTGCTCCGAGTACGCGGTTGAGAGCATCGAAATGTTTGGCGTATGCAGGGGAATCGTCCTCGCAACGTGGCGCCTGCTGCGGTGTAATCCCTGGAGCTCGGGTGGCGTTGACTACCCGGCCGACCAGCACCTGTTCGGAGCGCGATGAACCCGCTGGATCTCCTCGAAGCACCAATGCGCGGCATCCTCGAGTTCTTCCACGGGCTCGGGTTCACGTGGGCGTGGGCCATCGTCATGCTCACTCTGGTTGTGCGGCTTCTGCTCTTGCCCCTGTTTGTAAAGCAGTACAGAAGCGCCCGGCGCATGCAGGAAGTCGCTCCCCAGATGAAGGAACTGCAACGGAAGTACAAGGGCAATAAGCCCAAGTTGCAGGAAGAAATGATGAAGTTCTATAAGGAGAACGACGTCAATCCGTTCGGCTCCTGCCTGCCACTCGTGGCCCAGGCGCCGGTCTTCATCGCGCTGTACTACACGCTTCGCAACTCGGCGAGCACGTTCGCGGACGGCACGGACCTCGGGTTCCTCCGTGTCATTCCGAATATCTCTGACCAGCTCACCGAGATCGGCTGGGCCGTCATTCCGCTGGTCGCCGTGTATGCCGTGTCGCAGCTGATTTCGTCTGAGCTCTCGTCGAGCGCCACCATGAGCAAGAACCAGCGCTGGCTTATGCGCCTTCTGCCCATCGGAATCGTGTTCTTCGTCTTCCAGTTCCCGGTTCCGGCTGGTCTGGTCATTTACTGGGCCACCACCAACCTTTGGACAGCCGGCCAGCAGTTGGTGCTGAAGCGCCGCATTGAGGCGGAGATTGAGCTGCAGGGCGCGAACGGGGCGAGCGCGGCCGTCGTGGCCACCGACACGGACGACGAGGATGTCGACGATGAGCCCGTGGAGACGGTCAGCGACGTCGCCACGACAGCTGTCGCAGCCCGGTCTGTGCCGAAGCGCCGCAGGCGACAGGGTGATGCGCCTCCACCGCCACCCGTGGTTGAGGTTGAAGCCACGCCCGACGAGCCATCGCAGCCCGCGAGCGGTGGAAATGGCTCCACCAGTGGCAAAGCGAAGGATTCGAGCAGTACGCGCACGCCGCCAGCACGCAAGAAGGGGCCCGGCGGCGGCCCTTCCCGTCCGGCCGGCAAAAAGAAGCCACCAAAGAGGCGCAAGTGAGTGATTCAGACCAGGGCGCACGCGTGCTCGAGGAAATCGTGACAGCGAGCGTGGAGGGCCTCGGGCTCGCGGCGACCGTTGTGGTGGAGGATGGCCCCGAGGGGGGCCTCATCGCCCGCATCACGGGTGACGACCTGGACGTACTCGTTGAGCGCAACGGCGAAGTGCTGGACGCCGTGCAGTCGCTTGCGGCGCAGGCGGTTCGTCGGATCGACGGCAATCAGCGGCGCGGCGTGCTTGTCGACGCGAACGACCACCGGGCCAAGCGCGCAGATCTGCTTACCCGCCTTGCCATCCGCGCTGCCGAAGAGGCCGTGGAGTATGGCGAGGAGGTCGAGTTGGACCCGATGTCAGCGATGGACCGCCGCACCGTGCACATGGCGCTTGCCGACCGCGAGGGCATCGAGACGCGCAGCGAGGGCGAGGACCCCCGTCGCCGGATCGTTGTGGTTCCCGCCGACGCCGAGTAGGTGCCGGTGCTGCCCGCCCGCCGGGCGTCGGGGTGTTTCACGTGAAACAACTGGATGCACTCAGGCGACGATCGCAGGAGATGGGCATCGACGTTTCGCCCTCCCAGGCGGCGGCGATGGTCGAGGTCGTCAGGCGAATGGCGGCTGAGCCACAGAACCTTTCGTCTCGCGCTGCGATGGCGAACGTCGTGGACGTGCATCTGGCCGACTCCCTGAGCAGCCTGGCGCTTCCGCAGATCCGTGATGCAACTGGAATCGCCGATCTTGGGAGCGGCGGAGGTTTTCCGGGCCTCGTGCTGGCGATCATGCTGCCGGAGATACCCGTCACGTTGGTCGAGAGCGAGGGCAGAAAGGCAGATTGGCTTTCCCGTGCTGCCGCCGACTTCCCTAATGTGCGCGTGGTGGCAGATCGAAGCGAGTCCCTTGCGCACGACGAGCGTGGTACCCAGCCGGTGGTGACAGCCCGCGCCCTGGGCCCGCTTCCTGTGGTCATGGAACTCGCGGCTCCCTTGCTGACCGACGGAGGATCGCTCGTCGCCTGGCGTGGTCGCCGTGACACCGTGTCAGACCCGGCTGCCACCGCGGCGGGGGCTGTGCTGGGGCTTATCCACACCGGGGATGTTGATGCCCACTCGATTTCCGATGTGAGCAGGTATTTCTCGGTGTGGACAAAGGTGGGGATAACCCCAGAACGCTTCCCCAGGCGCCCCGGAATGGCAGCGAAGCGGCCCCTCTCGTGATCTACGCCGTTGTCAACCAGAAGGGCGGGGTGGGAAAGACCACCAGCGCAATCAACATCGCGGCATGTCTTGCAGAGGCGGGCAATCGGGTGCTGTTGGTAGATGCCGACCCTCAGGCCAACGCCACCAGCGGCGTACTGCGGGGCGAGCGCCCTGGCCCGGGAACCCCCGGCATGGCGGACGTGCTTCTGGACGGCGCTTCGGTGGCCGATGTGCGGATCCCGACAGTCGTTCCCGGCATGGACCTGGTGCCGTCGTCGGCAGATCTCGCCGGTGCTGCCGTCGAACTGGTGGACAGGGAGAACCGCGACACCGTCATGGCGAACGCGTTGGCACCGGTCGCCGCTGAGTACCCCTATATCTTCATCGACTGCCCGCCCTCGCTCGACCTGGTGACGGTCAACGCGCTTCTCGCCGCCGATCGGCTCATCGTGCCGGTGCAGTGCGAGTACTACGCCCTCGAAGGCCTCTCGCGGTTGATGGAGACCATCGGGGAGGTGCGCGCGCGCCTGAACCCGCAGCTTCGTGTGAGCGGGATTCTGATGACGATGCATGACCCGCGCACGCGCATCAGCGGCGAGGTAATTGCTGAGGTACGCAGGCATTTCCCGAGCCAGGTGTTCAATTCGGTGGTGCCGCGCAACGTGCGCGTGACCGAGTCGCCGTCGTTCGGCGAGCCCGTCATCCGCTACGACCCGCATTGCGCGGCCGCGGATGCCTACTTTGAAGTGGCCAAGGAGGTTGCGAGTCGTGGCTGAGAAGAAATCGACATCACGACTGGGGCGTGGCCTCTCGACACTGCTGGGCGACGCTCCGGTGGCCGTGCCCGGCCCGGATGCGACTGCGCCGGCGAATACGGCTGGCCCGGGCCTCTTGATGCTGGGCCTCGACCGGGTGCGCCCCAACGCAGCCCAGCCCCGTCGACGCATCGACGACGACGCGCTTGCGGCCCTCGCGGAATCGATCGCCACGACCGGGCTTATCCAGCCCATCGTCGTGCGGGCGCTGCCCGAGGGCGACTATGAGTTGATTGCGGGTGAGCGCCGCTGGCGCGCGGCCCGTGCAGCCGGCCTGTCGGAGGTGCCGGCGGTCGTGCGCGACGCCGACGAGCGGGAGCGCCTGGAGGTGGGCCTGGTTGAGAACCTGGTGCGCCAGGACCTGGACCCCATCGAAACAGCACAGGCCCTGGCCATTCTGGTGGAGGACTTCGGGCAGTCGCAGGCCGATGTCGCACGCACCGTCGGGCGCAGCCGGTCGGGCGTGGCCAACCTCATCCGCCTGCTTGAGCTCCCGGACGACGTCCAGGAGATGCTCGTGGCAGGCACCCTGAGCGAGGGGCACGGACGGGCCATACTCATGGCGGACGGTGCCAAGCGTCGCCGGCTGGTGGCCAAAACAGCTTCTGAGCAGGGGCTTTCTGTTCGTGCAACCGAAGCACTTGCCCGGTCGCACAGTGCCGGCGGCGACGACGCTGCCCAGACGCGGGCCGTGCGCGACCTGCCCGAGATTGCCGACGAGGCCATCAATGCGTTCCACGGGGTGTTTGAGGCCCCCGTCCGCGTGAAGGCCGGGGCCAAGGGGAGGGTGATCGTGGAGATCGCCTTTGAGAACGAGGATGCGGTGGCTGCTGCGCTCGAGCGGTTGGGGTTGTAGGGCGGGGACTGTTGGGGGTCGCGTTTTGGTCGTCGGGCACGGGTCGCTTCGTTGGGTTTGGGGCTTGGTGGGGCGTGGTGGGTTTCGCCCCTGGGGAGTTTGGCCCCTAAAGGCGCCGTTGACTTGCCGGGGTGGTTGGCCCTCAATGGCGCCGTTGACGGGCCGTGGCGGTTGGCCCCCAACGGCGGCACCACCGACTTGCCGTGGCGGTTGCCCCTCAATGGCGCCCGGCGTCTGTTTCCTTCTTGACGGAATCTTTTTGGAGCGGGTTCCGCCGGGTTCCACCCCTGTCGGGGCGCCATGGGCGATCCTGGACTCGAACCAGGGACCTCATCCTTATCAGGGATGCGCTCTAACCACCTGAGCTAATCGCCCGCGGCGCGAGACGTTAGCACCAGAACCCCCGCGGTCGCGGGGCTATCATCGCCCCCATGGAGGAGATGGTCATCTACGGCGTGAGCTTCGACATGGTCGGCAAGCAGCCGATCGTGCTGCTCAAGACTGTCGAGGGAAATCGCTTTCTTCCCATCTGGATCGGCCATGCCGAGGCGTCGGCGATCCTGATGACGCTGCAGGGCACCGAGTCGCCCCGTCCGATGACGCACGACCTGTTGGTGAACCTCGTGACGGAGCTTCGCGCCGAGGTTGCGCGCATCACCATCACTGAACTTCGCGACGCCACATTTCACGCGATGATCCGGCTGAGTACCTCAGGCGAGGATGTCGAGCTCGACTGCCGCCCGAGCGACGCCATCGCGGTGGCAGTACGCACCGGATCGCCCATCTACGCTGCGGATGCGGTGCTCGACGAGAACGCCATCGAGTTTGAGCACGAGCCCGAGGACGACGATGACATGGTCGAGAAGTTCAAGGAGTTCCTCGACCAGGTGACACCCGAGGACTTCGCCGAGGGGTCCTAGGCGCGACGCACCGTCTCGCGCTTGGTCAGTTCGAGCACGTGTCCGTAGATCTCGGTGAGGCCCTCTGACGACAGGGGGCCCTTGTTGGCGCCCTGCAGGTATCGGTGCATCCACTCCTCGCGGGAGGGGTCAACGAAGTCGAGCCCCCGGTCCTCTTTGTACGAACGCAGGCGTGCCACCAGCGCGAGCCGGGAATTGATCGCCTGGATGAGCTTGAGGTCGTTGTCGATCACCTGGTCGCGCATCTGGCGAAGCAGGTGATCCTCGGTTGTCACAGCGGAGTCGTCGGGCATGCCCCCGACGCTATCCCACAGACCCCGCGGGTGGGCCGGATAGCGGCTCGCGGTCTAGCCTTGTGGCATGTTCGATCTCTCGCCGATCCAGCTGATCATCGTGCTTGTCATCGCGGTGCTCGTGCTTGGGCCCTCGCGGCTCCCCCAGTTCAGCCGCGCCGTGGGCAAGGGCTTGCGCGACTTCAAGGGCGCGCTCTCGGGCGACCACTTTGACGACGACCCGCCTCCGGTGGCCGCGCAGCAGCAGGCTGCCACCACGGCACAGCCGGCTGCGGCAGCCGCTGCTCAGTCGGTGACGACTGCCACGGCAGGCGCTCCCGAGCCCGCCGGTACGGCCACGGATGTGCTTGAGGGCATCGTCGTGAGTGGCGATGCACCGCCCCAGGCACCCCCCACCAGCTCCGACCGGTAGGACACATGGCGGGCGGATCCGGCTGGCTCGGCCTCAGACGCATCGAGCCGGACGACAAGTTGACGGTGTTCGAGCATCTCGGCGAGCTCCGGCACCGGCTATTCATCTCGGTCACCGCACTCGTGGTGGCCTTCGCAGCGTTGTACTTCTTCAACAGCTGGCTGCTCGACTTGCTGCTCGACCCACTGGCACCCGAGAACCGCAAGCTGCTGGCGCTGTCTCCCACCGAGCCGTTCATGGTCATCCTGAAGGTGGTGTTCGGCGCCGCCATTCTGGTGACCCTGCCGGTGGTGCTCTACCAGCTCTATGCATTTGTCATCCCGGCGATCGCCGTGCAGACACGCAAGCGCATGCTCGTGGTTGTTGCCGGCGTATCGGCGCTGTTCCTCGGCGGAGTTCTGTTCGCCTACTTCCTCGTGCTGCCGGTGGCTCTGCAGTGGTTGCTTGGGTTTGCGGGCAACGACTTCACCATCGCCCTTCGTGCCGACGAGTACTTCTCGTTTGCGCTCACCATGCTGTTGGCGGGAGGCCTGGTGTTCGAGGTGCCTGTCGCCATGCTGCTCTTCGCGCGGATGGGCCTGGTCACCGCGCAGCAGTACCGCCACCACTGGCGCATCGCGCTGGTGGTCATCGCGTTCGTGGCGGCCATCCTGCCCGGCGGCGACCCGGCCAGCATGTTTTTGCTGATGGTGCCGATGATCGTGCTGTACTCGGTGGGCGTGTGGCTTGCGTCGTCATTTGGGCGCCCTGCGCCATGGGCCGGCCTCATGGGTAACGACGACCCGACGCCGACTCCCTAGCGCTCCTGGTCGTCGCGGAGTGCGTGCCCCGTGGCCGAGATGAAGAGGTCCTCCAGGGTGGTGCGGCGGGTCGTGATGTCGTCGGGGCGCACACCCGCGGCCTCTGCCGCGCGCGCGAGGTGCACGGCGTCGTCGCCAAACACCACGAGCGACTCACCCGTGATGACGTGCCGTCCCCCGAGGGCATCGGCAACGCGTCCGGCATCGGCGGGTGAGATGCGCACCTCGATGGCCGCACGGCCCACCTCGGCCTCAACGAGGGCCTGCGGCGATCCCTCGCGGATGACGCGGCCGTGGTCGATGACCACGAGGCGATCGCAAAGCCGCTCGGCCTCATCCATGTAGTGAGTGGTGATGATTACCGAGGTGCCGGCGGTGCGGAGCGCCCGCAGGCGTTCCCATACGAGGTGCCGTGCCTGGGGGTCGAGCCCGGTGGTGGGTTCGTCGAGAAGGATCATGTCCGGGTCATTCACCAGCGCGCGGGCGATCTGCAGCCGCCGCTGCATTCCGCCGGAGAGGTGGTCAACGGTGTCGCCCTCGCGTGCATCCAGTTCAACGAACTCGAGCAGCGCCCGGGAGCGGGGAATGGCATCGGCGCGCCGGATGCCGAAGTACCGGGCGTACACGAGCATGTTCTCGAGCACGGTGAGTTCGAGGTCGAGGTTGATCTCCTGCGGCACCACGCCGAGGCGTGCCTTGAGCGCCCTGGCGTCGCGGTCGGGGTCCATGCCGAGCACCGAAAGGTCTCCCGCATCGCGCGACGACAGGCACGCGAGCATGCGCATGGTCGTGGTCTTGCCCGCGCCGTTGGGCCCGAGAAAGCCAAAGCACTCTCCGTGGCGCACCACCAGATCAATGCCGTCCACGGCAACGCGGGAGCCGTACGACTTTCGAAGCCCGCGCGCGATCACCGACGCATCCATCACGCCGGGGTGCTGATCAGGCGCGCGCGCCGGCGCCGGTGCCCGCGGCCTGGAGCGTGCGCGCCAAGCCGTCGGCCAGCCCAATGGTGGGCTCCCATCCGAGGATAGCCCGCGCCCGCGTGATGTCGGGCTGGCGAATGGTCGGGTCGTCTTGCGGAAGGGCCTCGTACACGACCTCCGATTGCGACCCCATGGCCTCGAGCACGGCTTCGGCCAGTTGAAGGATTGTGTATTCCTCGGGGTTACCGATGTTCACCGGCTCGTGCTCATCGCTGCGGATGAGGCGGAGGAGCCCCTCAATGAGGTCGGACACGAAGCAGAACGATCTGGTCTGGCTGCCGTCACCAAACACCGTGAGCGGCGCGCCCTCGGATGCCTGGCGGATGAATGTGGGGATTGCCCGCCCGTCCCGTGGGCGCATGCGCGGCCCGTAGGTGTTGAAGATGCGCACGATGTGCGTGTCGACGCCCTGCTGTCGGTGGTACGCCATTGTGAGGGCCTCGGCGTAGCGCTTGGCTTCGTCGTACACGCCACGCGGGCCGATGGGGTTCACGTGCCCCCAGTAGTCCTCGCGCTGGGGGTGCTCCTTGGGATCGCCATAGACCTCACTGGTGGATGCCAGCAGAAACCGTGCGCGGTGCCGCTTGGCCAATCCGAGCGCGTTGTGGGTGCCCTGCGACCCGACCTTCAGGGTCTGAAGCGGCAGGCGCAGGTAGTCGATGGGGCTCGCGGGTGAGGCCAGGTGGAACACCTCGTCCACCGGCTCGTCGATGGTGATGTGCTCAGTGACGTCATGCTGCAGAAACACGAAGTCACCCGACCGGATGTGCTCGATGTTTTCGAGGGTCCCGGTATCGAGGTTGTCCACGCAGATCACCCGGTGGCCATCGGCCAGGAGGCGATCACAGAGGTGGGACCCGAGAAACCCGGCTCCCCCGGTAATGACTGAGGTCGGCATGCCGGGGAGGGTACCGCACTGTGCTGCGGCCCTACTGCACCGACTTGATGGCAGCGATGACCTGCGACGCGTCGCTCGGCCTCGACACGACCTTCGACCCCGAGGGTCCGCGCACGACGAATGCGGGTGTCACGGTGATGCCAGCCGCACGCGCCTCCTGCTTGATGGCGGACAGCTGCGGGTACATGTCAATGCCACCGGCGTCCCTCATGAACTTGGTCATCCGCAGACCGCCGATTTCCTTGGCGATGGTGCGCAGCACGGTGGGGTTCACCCAGTCGCCACCGGCTCCACGCGCACGGAACAGCGCGCCGGTCACCTCCCACGCCTTGTCCTGCAGGCCAGCGGCGATGATCGCCGTGCCGGCCTCGGTGCTGTTCATGTCGCGGCTGGTGATGAGCGGACGCAGTGACACCGAGCCGAGGCCCTCAGCGGCCACCCGGCGAAGCAGCGTCGGCACGATGCGCTGGTGCGATTTGCCGCAGGCTGCGCTCGACATATCCACGTACTCGCGGATGTCCACGGATCCGGCACCCGCCGTGAGGCCACTGGACGAGACCCCGCTCGGAAGGACCGGGTCATCTGAAATGCGGCCATCGCGATCCCCGGGCCCGGATGAGGCAATCGGCTCCGCCACAGGGGACGGCAGGTCCGGCTTGTGCGGGGTGTCGTCCGCAATGGCACCAGGCGCCAGACAGAGGCCGCCCAGAAGGGCGATAAGCGCGGCACGCGGGAGAGAGGAACGTCGAAGCACGGGCGAACTATGACGCATCACCGGCCCCCGGGAACGGCATCCGGGTACCTCCACACAATGTCCTTACAGGCGCATTACGGGCCGGTTAGGGCGGATCAGGCCCGCGACGCGGTGGCCCGGGCCGGCTCGGGCGCCGCCGCCGCCGTCGTGCCGCGTCGCGCCTGCCCGAGCACGGCCCAGGAGATACGAACGAAGTGGGCGCCACCCGCCAGCCCCGCGTGCATCGACCTGCCGGTGGGCGCCAGCATGCGCACGGGCACCTCCGCAATCTGCACCCCGGCCCGGTGCAGGTGGATGAGCAGGCTCGTTTCGGTGAGCCCCGATGGAAAGCCCTCGTCGGCCAGGCGCTGTGCAACCGGTGGGCTGAGGGCCCGGAATCCCGAGGTGGGGTCGGTCAGATCGATGCCCCCGACGGCCGCGGCCATCCAGCGGCATGCGGCCATGCCCACCCGTCGCCCAGGCGGGATCGGGTACCCGGCGTCACCCGCAAGAAACCGCGATCCGATCACCACATCGGCCCCGGACATGCCGTGAAGCAGGGCATGCAGATCGTCCGGTCGGTGCTGGCCGTCGCCATCCATCTGGATGATTACGTCGGCACCTCCTGCCAGTGCGACGCGGTACCCGGCCCGAAGCGCCCCCGCATACCCCGTATGCCCCGGCATGGTGACCACCTCGGCACCGGCCCGACGCGCCACGATGGAGGTGCCATCGCGCGATGCGTCGTCGATCACCACGATGCGTGCCGTGGGCAACTGCGTGCGGGCCCCCGCAACGACGCCGCCGATCGCGTGCGCCTCGTCACGGGCCGGGATGATGACGGTGATGGAGGGGGTGCGGTCGGTCACGGGGCCACGATACGCGACCGGGTGCGCTGCGCCATGCGAGGTTGCGATGGGCCGCTGCCCGGGATGGATCATCCGGGCCACCTCCACACGGTGGTATCCCCGATGTGCGCCACGGGTACGAGGAGGCCCCACGGCACCTCATCCTTCACGCGCTCACGGAACGGCGCCCAGTTCGTCGGCCATCCGCTGGTGGGTGTCGCCGGGCCGGTCACCACATACCCACCGCGGTACGACGAGATGTCGGGCAACGGGTTCAGCCGCCGCGCCGCTCTGCGCTGCGCTGGATCGAGGAATGCCGGGTCAACCACGCGATCCACCGGCAGCCGGCCCATTGGAAGGAACGCATTCAGCTTCGCCCACCACACGTAGTTGTCTGACAGCACCGGCCCACGCGGCAGCGGTCGCAGGGCATCGGTCACGGCGCTGACACGGCGTACGTCGGCATCGCGGGCGCTCGCATCGTTGCGGGGTGCGATGGCGAGCACCGTGACAATGGCCAGCGCGGCAACGAGGAGCGGTGACAGTCGGCCGTCCAGCGCGATGGCCACGATGAGGGCGGCAGGGATGGTCAACTGGGTGAGAAATCTCGCCGGAGCATCCACGCTGACGATCGCGCCGACCTCGAGCACGACGTATGACCAGACAAGCCATGCGACCGGTAACACGATGGCCTGTGTCCGGCGCACGATGCCCACCGCCAGCGCGATGAGCACGACGGGCAGGGCCAGCATCACCAGCGAGTGCGGATCAACCATCTGGCGCACGAGCAGCTCGGCAAAGGTGGACGCCTCGCCGAGCCCCGCCACCGGCGACCGGAGGCTGCTGGCCTGCGCGGTGATGGTGACGGGCCACAGCGGACGGTCATCAAACGCGAATACGGCCATCTCCGCGAGCGGGATCGCGACCAGGCCCCCGATGACCGCTGCCACCCGCTGCCACCCGGGGCGTATCACCGGCCAGGCAGCCAGCACGACGACGGGAAGCATGAGCAGCGCGGTTTCGCGGCACGCCCACCCGGCCCCGAGGAGCACGCCCGAGGCGAGCAGCCACCGGGTGATGTGGGGCGACCGCCGGGCCCTGAGCGCGGCCCACACCGCCAGTGCAACGAATGCCGGCATCACGGCATCTGGTCGCAGGCGCGTGGCCATGAGCACTTCGATCGGGGCGACGGCCACGAGCCCCGCCGCAACGAGTGCCGGTCGCCGCCCGGCAAGCTCGCGTGCGATGAGGAATGCGCCGACGATTGAGACCAGGGAGATGACAAAGGGCCAGGCAATGGCGGAGTAGTCGTCGGCACCGAAGATCCGGAAGATGGCCGCGACCGGCCAGAGGAACACGCTGCGGGCGCCAAACCACTCGGCATCACCGGAGGGCAGGTGACCCGACGCCAGGTTCTGGGCCACCGCGACATACCGGGAGTCGTCGCTGCCGAGGGCGAATGAGGTGCCCCCGAAGGCCCAGACCCTCATGAGCACGCCCACCAGGAGGATCACCCCGAGTACGAGCGCCGTGAGGCCCCGCTCGCCGGAGATGGCAGGGCGGAGGCGCTGCCACAGGCGCTTGGTCCACGGAACGCCCTGGCGCCGAGGCTCCCTGGTGGGTGCGGGCCGGGCGAGGGGATCGCGGCGGTCGGGGGTGCTCATGCCTGGGCCCGGCGACCCCGCAGGTTGCGCAGCGACAACCGGGCGTCGGCCAGTTCGCGCGGCGCGAGCACGCGGGCGAGCACCACGAACACTGCGCCGCCCACGGCTCCCACGACGGCGAGCCAGACGATTGCGCTCCAGAACGTGTCGCCCGCTGGCATGAGGAAGATCGGGATGAGCGCCGCGACAGTTCCGCCCAGGGCAGCCACCAGTACGCGACCCTGCTGCTGGGCGAGTGCGCGCACGGAGATCTCGGGGGTATTCCTGCGCAGGAACCAGAGAGTGATGACGGTGTTGAGATACACGGCGATGGCGCTGGCCAGCGCAAGCCCGGCCTGCTGCAGCGGCTGCAGGAACACCAGATCAAGCCCAATGGTGACCACCACGCTGATGATGGTGGCGATCATCACTTCGCGTGCACGGTTACCGGCCGAGAGGGTGCGGTTGAGCAGATAGCCGATGAAGTTGCCCCACACCGCGACCCCATAGAAGGCCAGTGGCGACGCAATCTCCGACACGCATGCGGCATCGCACTTGCCCCGGCCGAACGCGATCTGAGCGATCTCCGACGCACCGATGGTCATGAATACCGTGACGGGGATGGCCACCAGCGCCAGGATGCCCGCGGCGCGATGGAAGGCGGCGGCGGTCTCGTTCCGCTTCCCCTTGGCGACATACCCCGCGATGAGGGGAAACAGGGGCATGAGCAGGGGAAACAGCAGCACCGTGCGGGGTGCTGACCCGAGTGCATTCGCAAAGGAGAGCGCGGCGTTACGGCCGGCCTCGAGCGACGAGGCGAAGAGCTTGTCGGTGAACGAGTTGATCTGCTGCAGCACCGATGCCGCGAGCACGGGGATGGCGAGCACCAGCGTGGGCGAAAGGCTGGGGTGCCTGAGCGACATGTGCCCACCCCCCTTCCGGGCCTCGCGACTGAACTGCGGAAGCTGCAACAGCACCTGCAGCAACGCGCCCAGCGTGACGCCCCAGGCGGCTGCGGTGATGCCGAGGGTGCCGGCGCCGGCGATGACACCAATCAGAATTCCCGCGTTGAACGCCACGCCCACGGCTGCTGGCCCGGCGAAGCGCCGGTGCACCTGCAGGATGGCGGTGAACAGGGCGCTGAACCCCTGCAGCATCAGTGCGGGTGCCATCACCCGCAAGAGGTCTGCGGCGATCTCGGACCGCTCGGGCCCCATGTCGAACAGCGCCACCGGGCCCTCGGGCCAGATGGCAATGAACGCCGTGAGCGCAATGAGCACAATGCCCACCCAGGCGAAGATGGACCACAGGAGCCCCCAAGCACTGTCGGTACCGGATCGCTCGCGCTCCTGCTGGAACACGGGGATGAGCAGCGTCGTCAGCACGTAGAGCAGCACCGCCGCCACCGTGTTGACCAGAAAGAGTGCGTTGACGTAGGCATCGGTCTGCGCCGTGGTGCCGTACACACCCGCCAGCACGATCTCGCGTACGAACCCGAGGGTGCGGGAGAGGATTCCGAAGAGGGCGACGACGGCTGCCGCCCGCGCCACCTGCCGGATGCTCATGGGGTGGGCGCCAGCCCGTAGAGGGTGCGGACCCCCGTGAGGATCAGCCGCCCGTCCAC
>CANJMX010000029.1 GCA_947475125.1 Actinomycetota bacterium | reverse complement strand
CATCGCCGCAGCCCCCGTCAGCACGAGTGAACGGCGGTGTGAAACGCCAAGGCGCTGAGGCATGGGGCGCTGAGGCATGAGGGTGGGGCTCCTATGTCGGGATCCGGGGAATCCGCAGATGCCGATGGCTACGGGCCTATCGATTGTACGTGTGCTGCGAGGCGATCGGATCAACGGGTCACGCCTCATGCAGGTCCGGATCGGAGGGACCCTCTGATACATATGTTCTGGTCGCGCGGCGCTCGCGCACAGGTCTCTCGTGCACGCGGACTCATCGACCGTGCAGGAGCGCCACCTCCAAGGCCCGGAACCCTCGAAGGAGCAGACGATGCACCGAACTACCCTTGCTGCCTGCTCTGCTCTCGCCATTGGTGCCTCCGTGCTCGCCGGCGGATGCGGCGGGTCGGACACGCCCTCCGACTCACCTGCTGCAACCCGTGGCGCCGCGGCTGCCACCGGCAGCGCCGTCTGCCCTGAGCAGAGGAGCGCGGAGTTCAACGTGGCGTTCACAAACCGGACGGACGAGATGATCACGGTCAGGGCCGAGCCCGGGTGGTCATGCGCGAACTTCTCCGGGACCGGGACGCCGGCGAAGATCGACATGCTCCAGATACCCCCTCGCGGGTTGCGGAACCCGGCGCCGCGCCTGGAGCACATCAGCTGGGGCTCCTTAAGCGACAACACACGCCTCTTCGGACTCTCCTTCTATACCGGGGAGAGCAGGCCGCAGGTCATTCCGATCGATGGCCAGCCGGGCATGGGGGTGTGGGTGACGTACCCGATGCCCCGCAAGTACGGGATTGCGGGCGGCATGGATATGCCGACCCCGGACCAGAGGGAAGAGGGGGTGCTGAGTGGCACCCTGCCGAATGGAACCCCTGTGACGATTTCATGGTTCACGGCCTCGCCGTCCTCGGCATGGAAGGGCATCGGCATCACCATCAAGCCGAGGTAGGTCGCGGCGGGCAGCGCACGTTCCGGGCCTCCCTCAGTCGTTGGTGGACCGAAATGCGCGGGAATCGCCGATGGGGGCGGGCGTGACCCCAGCACCTCGTCGCGAACGCCTGACGGGGCCATCCGGGTAACCAGTAGGTTTGCCCGCATGAGAGTCGTGATAGCCGGTGGCGGTCTCGTTGGGCTCACGCTTGCGGCGCTGCTGCGGCGGCGCGGCGTGGAGCCGCATGTGGTGGAACGGATGCCGGCCGACGGCTACGTCAAGCGCGGATTCATGCTCGGCCATCAGGGCTACGACGCGCTGGCGGACTTGGGGCGTCTCGAGCAAATCGTTGCGGCGGGCCGGCCGATCGGCGCGATGCCTGACGGCCGCTCGGCGGCAACGGCGATCGAAGTCGGGCGCGTACTCGCGGCGGTGGGCGAGGGCGTTCCGGTGCTGCACGAGCACACGGTCGTGGCGCTGGAGCGGGATCCGGCAGGTCGCGTGGTTGGTGCCGCGGTGGAGGGGCCCGAGGGCACGCGCGTGATCCCGTGCGATCTGGTGGTGGCGTGTGACGGATTCCAGTCGCGCGTCCGGGAGATGGCCGGGCTGGAAGCTGAGATTGAGCCGATGGAGGAGGGCAAGATCGAGTGGATGAGCCCTGTGCCGACGCCCGACTCGTTCGACATGGCGTACCTGTCGAATGGCGCTCACATCGGGATGCTCAGCTGGCCCGAGGGGTCATTCGGTTGGCGCACCATGAACCGGTCCGGCCGTGACCCGGCGCTCGCTCCCGGGATTGACGCGTTCGCCGAGGCCTGGAGCCGCCTGCTGCCATCGTCGGCCGACGGGGTGCGCGCCCTCACCACAACCGATGAGCTCCTCTACACCGAGCCGGAGTTGCTGTCCTGCCCCAGTTGGTGGGTGCCAGGAGTGGTCGTGATCGGGGACGCAGCCCACTTCTTCGGCCCGGAGACCGGAGCCAGTGCCGGCATCGGCCTGGCAGACGCCTTCGCCCTGGCAGAGGCGATCGCCGCACACCGCACCGACGCCGACGCGGCCTGTGCGACGTATGAGGCATGGCGGGCTCCTGCGGTGCGGCCCTACGAGTCCGGCGACCCCAGCCGGGCTCGGCTGCGCGGCACGCCACTGGCGCCGGGGCGCTCCGAGGAGCGGTGGCCGCCCTCGGCCTAGCCGCCGCGGTCGTCCGCTCTTGGGACGACGGCGCAGCCGAAAGCCCGTGACCATGCGGTGTGTGCAAGACCCCGGTAACCGCGTGTGCAAGCGGTGGGTACGCGGGGAGAACAGCGATGCCCCGACGGGCGCCTCGCCTACTTCAGAAGAGACCCATCAAGGCCTCTTCTGTGGAGAGTTCTGCAGAAGGGCCAAATGAAGGAAACACGCGGTATCTGGGGGGGGCTACCTGGAGCTCCCTCAGTCATTTTGGGCAGGCCCCGTCGGGTGCCCCGTGCCACAATCGCGGGCGGCAGCAGTGCCGGTGCGACCCGACGGGTGGTGCATGCACTCGCGCCGAACCCCGGGGCACCTGACCACCGGGGCCTCCACCACCACGAAGGGTCCGCAATGTACGCAACAGTGCGTGAGTACGACAATGTCCGCGAGCCGACGGAATTGAGTCGCAGGCTGACCGAGGAATTCGTTCCTGTAGTTCGGGCGCTCCCCGGGTTCGTCGCCTACTACTGGATCGACGTCGGCGATGAAGGCGGCCGCATGTGTTCGGTGAGCGTCTTTGAAAGCCGTGAGAGTGCCGAGGCATCCAACGACGCTGCCCTCGAGTGGATCGCTGCGAACCCCGGTCTCTTGCCAGATGCCACGCTCGTGGATGCCGGCCCGGTGGTGGCGCACGGCTAGATGCCGGCGATCAGCGGGCCTTGGCGGCCAGCTCCCGCGCGAGCTGTCCTGCTCACATACGTTGTGAACGCGGCTGATGGGTGGTCGGTTCCCGATCCCACTGTGAAGCCTGCGTCGCGCGCGTCGTGACAGTGGCGCCTCATTCCAGGCGACATGATCACCCTGCGCATCGGCATGGGCGATCTGGCTACTTCGGAAGAGGCCCATGAAGGGCATGCGAATTACCTGAGGGAGCCAATTGGGGCTCCCTCAGTCGTTTTCAGGGCAACTCAAGTGGCAGCCCGTGGCGCGGGGCGGGAGCCCCGGCTTCCCAGCGGATAACGTTCGGTCTCGATCGCCCCGTGGCGTCCTCTGGAACCGTTGCCATGGCGCTGCGGCCTTGGCGCAGGAGACGACGTGAATCCCCAGCCCAGGAGAGCCCCCATGAAGCGCATTGCCGTCCCCGTGGTCTGTGCCACTGCCGTACTCGCCCTTGTGGGCTGCGGCGGTGAGCAGGCCTCTCGCTCGCAGGTCGAGACCGGTGTTGTCAGTGCAGGCGCTGCGACCCGCACGTCGGGAGGCACGAAGGTCACCCGCCATGCGAGCGAGGGCGTCACCCACGGCATGGCCATCACCTGGAAGAACACCGGTTCGCGGCGGTATTTCATTGCTGACGATGTCGGGGAGTGGGAGGTTGCCGCTGGCACCGAGCTCCAACACACCACCCTGATGGGTAAAGGCACGGGAGTTGATGGCACCGGCACGATTGAGAACAGGAATTGCTACGTCTCTGGAAATGGTCTCCGCGTCGACCAGCTGATCGGGTACGAGGCCATGAACCCGGCCGTCGGGTATCCCCGCGTCTCTATTCAATACACCGGCGACAAAGGCGGCTACTCGGAGCATGAGTCGCGTCGATTCTGGATGGGGGGAATGCGCATCACCGTCACGCGGGAAGCGGACTGGCATTTCAACGCCCGCTGGGCCTGGGTGAAGCACTTCCGCATCTCGGTTGACGCACAGGGCGAGTGCTAACGGTCGAATGCGCACCGGCAGGCCCGCGGGAGTGATGGGGACCGCCATCAGGATCCCCATCGGCAAGGCCGACTGCTGGCTGCCCACCTCCCCCGAATGGATTCGCGTCTCCGAGGAGGTCCCGGGGCACGAGGGGGCCTCGCCGGTGACAACGACGAGTGGGGTCTCTTCTGCAGAGGGTTCTGCAGAAGAGACAAAGGAATGGAATACGAAGTGCCTGAGGGAGCCAACTGGGGCTCCCTCAGTCGTTCTGGTGCGCCGGGCATGCCCCAAACCGCCCTCGCTGGCTGGCGATGGGGCATGCCCTTGCGCGCGCCCTATCCCTCGCTGTGGATCTCGAAGGCGGTCTCTTCCGGTGCAGATGTGAATCCACCCTCGACGCCAGCCTCCATCGCGGGGACGATCACGCTCTCACGGAACGCGTCCCAGCTCTCCTGCGAATCGTGCGTTACGGCGATGGTCCAGCCCGCGCGTCCCGAGCCACCGATGTTGGCGGTTGGGCCGGCAACGTGGGTGAGCTGCCCGGCGGGGAGGCCGCCGCCCGCTGGGTGCACGGCCGCGATCATGGCCTTGTACTGCGCTTCGGTTCCGCCTTCGAACTGGTGGATGATTCCGTACTTCATGTGTGGCTCCTCTGCAGACGCGCTGGCCGTTAATGGCATCAACCAAGTGGAGAGCGTCTCCATGAGGCGATGATTCGGGGACATCGTGCCCTCGTGGAGGCATGGACCGGCAAGCGGCGTCCATGCCACGCGGCCGACAGTACTCAGCATCCTCGACACACGTTCGACTCCTTGGCCCCAAACTCCAGGCACCACGCGCTGACACCGGCTGGCTGCGACCGCCACCGGGCGCTCGCAGAGCACCGAGGCCGAGATGCCGGGGCGCGTGCAGCGTGATGCATGAGCCATCACTGGGAGATGGCGCGTCCCTGCCGCGGCGAGCGTGTTCCCGGCTGCGCCTAACCAGTTCCGTCGGCGGGCGGTGCCGCTGTGGTGGCCCTGATGGCGAGCAGTGCCGGCAGTGGTGAGAGGCGCGGCGCCGGCTCGCCCGCAATCCTTGCGAGCAGCACGCGCCCGGCGAGCTCGCCCATGGGGCGGTAGGGAATCAAGGCCGTTGTGAGGCCCCGCTGGTCGGAGCGGGGGAGATCATCGAGGCCGGTGATCGAGACGTCATCGGGCACCTTCAGGCCCATCTGCTGGACGGCGCCGATTGCACCGAGGGCCAGTTGGTCGGAGAGCGCCAGAATGGCGGTGGGCCGCGGGGTGGCGCTGAGCGCCTGCCGGGCGGCGATCTCTCCATGCGCATCGGTGGGCCATGGCACACCGACCGTGCGGTACACGGGTACTGGCCCCAGCTCGCGCAGTACCTCGCCCGCTGCTTCGAGGCGGTCGTCCTGGCCCGGGCCCGCAATCACGGCGATACGGCGATGACCGAGGTCGATGAGCAGGCGCGCGAGGGCCGCGACAGCCGTTGCCGCCTCTGCGTGTATTGACGGGATGCCATCGGCCATGGTGTCCACCACGACGGCGGGCCCGCGGGCGGCCGCGTCTGGGATGTTGCGCAGGAATACACGGCCATCTACTGCCTGCTCGCCATCACGACCGGCGAGCACGAGCGAGAGGCCGGCGCGATCGCAGATGGCCAAGAGCCCCTGGGCGACGAGTGATGCCCCTGGGTCGGTGAGGAGTGGCTGGGCATCTTGCGGTGCGATGAGCGCCACCATGCCGGTTCGTCCGAGCGCGAGGGTGCGGGCGCCCGGGTTGGGGCCTGCATAGTCGAGCGCGTCGGCCGCTGCCAGCACCCGCTCGCGGGTGGCCTCGGCCACACGATCAGGGTTCCCGAAGGTGTTCGAGGCGGTCCATACCGACACGCCAGCCGCCTCCGCCACATCTCGCAGTGTGGCGCGGTGGGGTCTTGCGGAGCGGGGACCTAACAGGTTAGGGTCTGTCTTACTAACCACTTAGGGCACTCTACCCAATGGAGCGGAACATGTCAGATCTCTATGCCCCCCAGATGGTCATCCGCAGCCGCATGCTGTATTTCACCTGGGTACCGGAGGATAAGGACGCCGTTCGCGCCCTGGTGCCCGCGGAACTGCCGCTGTCGGACAACGCGCAGTGCTTCATCAACCAGTACGTCGTGGATTCAAGCGACGACACCTCGGGCTTTGAGCCCTACTCGCTCACGTACGCCGGCCTTGACGTCAAGGGCCAGGACTCGCCTCAGGGCATCCCCGGCCGCTGGTGGACGCACTACGTCAACTCAAACGCCGACATGACGGCCTACGCCGCTGAGCGCGGTGTGCCGGCACATTCCGGTGGCGAGACGGTCCTGTCCATCGCCGACGGTGTGCTCACTGCCATCACCAGGCAGGACGGCAAGGACCTCATCCGCACCACCGCAAAGGTGTCCGACGACATCGCCGTGGTGGGTCGCGGCCAGTTGAGCTACCTCACCAAGGTGGATGGGCAGCTCACCAACGGCCTGTACCCGTTTGTGGCGTCGATGGCCGACGGCTGGGAGGTCACCAACATGGAGTTCCTCGACCCGTCGCACTCCATCTACGCGCTGCGCCCGGCGAGCCCCCTCGAGGTCACGTGGGGCTTCTACTCGCCCGACGCCGCCTTCTGTTACCCCGGTGGAGAGGGTCCGGTCTCGGCCTAGGGATTTCTCGCAGTTCCGGCCTGGCTGCACCGGGAGGTCGAACTCCCGGTGCAGCTGTGGCCACCGTCCTCTGTGCCGTCGGGCGATCGACTGCGGCCAGCGGAATGGTCCACTTCCGCCGCGCACGTGACGATCCCGGCGTGGCGTTGCCGCTCTGCGTATCGCCACCGCGGCTCCACATACGTCAGGTGGAGGTGGAAGCCGCCCGGCTGACCTCGCCGAGGTTCGGTGCAAGGTCGGTGTGGTGATGGATCATGCGCCAGCGGCCGTCCTCAAGGCGGAATGCACTGGTGAAGCGGTGCCGCGTGGGCACGCGCTCGCCGCCCACGATGTTGTGGCCCTCTTCAACCCCCAACGCGTAGCCGATGTCCGCACCCTGAATGATGCGTACGTCGATGGGCTCAACATGGCCACCCATCCCCGCAGCCACCAGACCGTCGAACTGTCCCACCACGTCAGCGGGGCCCACAAGGCAGCCGCCAAAGGGACCGAGCAGCGTGATGTCGTCGGCCTGCGACCAGACGTCGTGCATCGGGGCGGCATCACCATTGAAGGCGGCATTCAGCGCCACGTAGAAGCCATCATTTGCGGTACGCACATCGGTCATCTGGTCACCTGACGATTCGGAGATCAGCAGGTGATCGTGAGACGTGGTCAGTACCGTGCCCACGACGCCCCGCGGTGATCGCGTCAGCCCTGGCGGCGAGACGCGCTGGGAGGATATGCGCACCAACCGGGTGCCGCCGTCCTGATACGCCCACCGTTGTTCCGGGTGCGCGGGTGACCGGTCGCTAGCCTCCGCCCGGTCATCGCAGGAGCGGGATGCATTCGATTCCCCCGCCTGAGTATCACGTTGTCATCACAGGAGAACACGTCATGGGAAGCGACGCCAAGTGCCCGGTAATGGGCGGCAATCACGAGGGCACCACCAACCGCGATTGGTGGCCCAACCAGCTCGATCTGCGAATTCTTCAGCAGAACCCGCCGGCCGCCGATCCCATGGGGCCCGACTTCGACTATGCGGCGGAGTTCAAGACCCTCGACCTTGACGCCCTGGCACGTGATGTCGACGCGCTCATGACCGACTCGCAGCCCTGGTGGCCAGCCGACTACGGCCACTACGGCCCCTTCTTCATCCGTATGGCATGGCACAGCGCGGGCACCTACCGCATTCAGGATGGTCGCGGCGGTGCCGGCACCGGCAACCAGCGGTTTGCACCGCTCAACAGCTGGCCCGACAACGTGAGCCTCGACAAGGCCCGCAGGCTGCTGTGGCCCGTCAAGCAGAAGTACGGACGCAAGATCTCGTGGGCCGACCTCATGGTCTTCGCGGGCAACCGTGCGCTCGAGACCATGGGCTTTGCGACCTTCGGCTTCGCCGGTGGCCGCGAGGACATCTGGGAGCCCGAGGAGGACATCAACTGGGGCGCCGAGCGCGAGTGGCTGGGCGACCAGCGCTACACCGGCGATCGCGACCTCGCCAACCCCCTGGCTGCCGTGCAGATGGGCCTCATCTACGTCAACCCCGAGGGCCCCAACGGAAATCCCGACCCGCTGGCGTCGGCCGTGGATATCCGCGAGACCTTCCGCCGCATGGCGATGGATGACGAGGAGACCGTGGCGCTGGTGGCCGGTGGCCACACCTTCGGCAAGGCACACGGCGCTGGCGACCCGGGCAAGTATGTGGGTCCTGCGCCCGAGGGCGCGCCCATGCACCAGCAGGGCCTCGGCTGGAACAACACCATGGGCACCGGCAGCGGTGACGACACCATCTCAAGCGGCGTCGAGGGTGCGTGGACCAACACGCCGATCACCTGGGACAACTCATACCTCGAGATCCTGTTCGGCAATGAGTGGGAGCTGACCAAGAGCCCTGCAGGCGCTCAGCAGTGGACTCCCAAGGGCGGCGCGGCCGCGGGCACGGTGCCCGACGCGCATGATCCCTCCAAGTCGCACGCGCCCATGATGACCACCGCCGACATGGCACTTCGCATGGACCCGGTCTACGAGGTCATCTCGCGGCGGTTCCTCGAGCACCCCGACCAGCTCGCAGATGCGTTCGCGCGCGCCTGGTTCAAGTTGACCCATCGCGACATGGGCCCGCACGTGCGGGGTCTGGGCACGATGGTGCCGGCCGAGCCACAGCTGTGGCAGGACCCAGTGCCTGTCGTTGACCACCCGCTGGTTGGCGCCAACGACGTCGCGGCGCTGAAGGCGAGCATTCTCGCGTCGGGTCTCACGGTGGGGCAGCTGGTGTCCACCGCATGGGCGTCGGCATCCACATTCCGTGGATCTGACAAGCGCGGCGGGGCCAATGGCGCCCGTATCCGGCTTGAGCCCCAGAAGGGATGGGCCGTGAACGACCCGTCCCATCTGGCCCAGGTGCTGAGCGTGCTTGAGGGCATCCAGTCCGAGTTCAACGCCGCGCAGGCCGGCGGTACCAAGATCTCGCTGGCCGATCTCATCGTGCTGGGCGGTAGCGCCGGTATCGAGCAGGCGGCCAGGGAAGCCGGGCACAGCATGGAGGTGCCATTCACCGCGGGCCGCACCGACGCATCACAGGACCAGACGGATGTGGAGTCGTTCGCGGTGCTTGAGCCAACGACTGATGGCTTTCGCAACCATCTGGGTCAGGGCCACGCTCAGGCGGCCGAGTACCTGCTGGTTGACCGTGCAAACCTGCTCACGCTCACGGCACCCGAGATGACCGTGCTGGTGGGCGGCCTGCGCGTGCTCGGCGCCAATAGCGGGCAGTCGTCGCACGGGGTGCTGACCGACCGCCCGGGCGCCCTCACCAACGACTTCTTCGTGAACCTGCTTGACATGGGTACTGAGTGGACGGCCACGTCCGACGCCGAGACCGCATTTGAGGGTCGCACCCGCGGCTCGGGCACGGTGCGCTGGACCGGCACCCGCAACGACCTGGTATTCGGGTCGAACTCGCAGCTTCGGGCCCTGGCCGAGGTGTACGCCTGCGCGGACTCCGGCGAGAAGTTCGCGGGCGACTTCGTGAACGCCTGGGTGAAGGTGATGAATCTGGACCGGTTCGACCTGGTGTGATCGGGAGCAGGGGAAGGGTGCACGGCACTAAGCCGCCGAAACCAGCAAGTGTCCGAGATCCGGGGACGTGACGCCACCCTATATCGCCGAGGTGTGTCGCCACTGCACCTAGACTGTCGCACGAGGTTCCCCACATTGAGGAGTTCCATGGCTCGCCGTAAACTTGCCGTCGCCAGCGTCCTGCTCGCGGCCGGCGCCATCGCCAGCCCGGCAATGGCCGCCGGCATCATCGGGGGCAACCCCGGTGCATCTGATGGCCCCATCTTCATCGCCGTTGAGGGCCCACAGACCGGTGCTCAGGCATCCAACGGGCAGGACATGCTGCGCGGTGTGCAGCTGGCCGTGAATCAGGTGAACGCGAGGGGCGGCGTACTTGGTCGCCAGGTCCGCATCGTCAAGGCAAATGACCAGGCGAATCCGAGTCTGGCCAAGAAGGTGGCGGGGCAGGTCATCTCCGGCAGCAGTGTGGCCGTCATCGGCCCGTACAACTCGTCGGTGGGAGTCCTCAACCTGCCGCTCTACATCTCGAACAAGATCGTGCCGGTGCAGCTCACCTCCACCGACGACACCACCGGCGAGGGCGTCACGGTTCAGCCGAAGAACAGTCAGATCTCGCCGGTCGAGTTCAACTACATCACCACCGCATTTGCTCCCACCCGGGTGTCCATGCTGGTGACGCAGTCGACATACACCCAGGGTATGGCCGACCGCCTGCAGGCCAATTTGCTGAAGAAGGGCGTGTTGGTTACCCAGATCCCCGTCGCCGAGGGTCAGACCGATTACTCAGCAGAGGTCAGGGCAGCACTCGCCGATAACCCGACGGTGCTGTACCTCAGCACGTACTTCCCTGAGGGCGCGCTCATCGCCAAGCAGTTTGCGTCGTCGGGCAGTTCGGCCAAGTGCTTCGCGGGTCTGGCCAACCAGGACCCGGGCTTCATCACTGCCGCGGGCATCGCCGACAGTCAGGCCTGCGTGTTCAGCGGTGTGCCCGAGCCCACCCAGTTCCCCACCGCAAAGAACTACGTCAAGCAGTACACGGCGACGTTCAACAAGAACCCGGGAACGTGGGGCACCTTCACCTACGACTCAGCGAACATCCTGTTCGCGGCGTGGAAGAAGGCCGGAACCACCACCTACGCGCCGGTGATGAGGCAGTTGAAGAAGACCACCAACTTCGCAGGTGCCACCGGCAAGATCACCATCGACACTCAGGGCAACCGCCCCAACGTGCCGGTGAAGATCCTGCGGGTCAACTCGTTGGGCACGTTCGTCGTCATCTCGTAGGGGCTTCTGCTGATCCTGCGCGCCCATCTCCCCTTTGGAGGGGGCGCGCAGGATCAGTCGCAGATACCCAGGCGCGCTGCGACGTGCGCGGCCTCGGTGCGGTTCTGGACACCCAGCTTGCGGTAGGCGTTGCTCAGATGGAACTTCACGGTCTGGGCCGTGATGAAGAGCTCATCGCCGATGAGTGCGTTGGATCGTCCCCTGGCGGCCATCGACAGCACCTCGCGCTCGCGAGCGGTCAGGCCAGCAGCCGCGGGAGCATTGCCGTTGTGCTGCGGGCGGATCACTCCGCCGTCACACACGTGGCGCACCATCGCCGGCAAGTCCGCGATATTCATGCTCTTGCTCAAGTACCCGGCAGCGCCAGCCTCAAGGGCCCGGGCCACGTGACTGTTGTCCCACAGGCGCGACATCGCGATGACGACGATCCCGGGGTAGTCGGCCACGATGGTCTCGATGGTCGTGAGGCCATCGTGGCTGCGCGTCCACGGCTCAATGAGCACCGCATCAGCGTTCGCCTCAGGCAGCCCTTCCATGAGGGCAGCGCTTGATGTGGCCGACAGGACAACCCGGATGGTGTCGCTGGCGGCGAGCGCCGTGGCGAGCCCGACGGTCTGGATCGGGTACTCGTCAAGCACGGCGAGTCGCGTGGTCTGACTGCCCCACACAGGAGTTGATGCTGGCGCGGGACGCTGGTCGGTGGCCATCGGTCGCTCCATTTCAGGGAAGGGCCTGCACCTGCTGATGGTGCAGCCAGTACCGAATAACGGACCGAACCTATCGAAAATTCACGACAGACAAGTCCCAACGGTCGGCGAATATCCCTAATCCCATACGTTCCTACGGGTAGCGTGTCTAGGTAATGTAAAGGTTGTGTGTGACGAGCCGCACAGGCCGTCTGTACAGCCGCTCAAGAGTCACCTCACTGCGCGTCGGTCATCGCGCGCGGGTCTATTCCATGCTCAGGCGGCGTGCCAATTCACCGGAACGCCCGAGGTCGCGGAGCCGGTCGAAGCCGCCGATGGGGGTCCCGTCAATGACGATCTGGGGGAAGGTCCGTCCACCACCGCTCGCAGCCTGGATCCGGTCGCGGGATCCGGGGCTCATGATGTTGATGCGAACCTCGTCGTAGGCGATGCCGCGCTGGCGCAGGTAGCGCTTGGCACCCACGCAGTAGACGCAGAAGGGCGTGGCGTAGACGGTGACCCGAGCCATGGGGTGATTCTACTCGCGACCGCTCGCAAGCAGGTGGCAGGCGATGGCCGCCGCCGCAGCAACGTTGAGCGAGTCAACACTCCCTGCCATGGGGATGGTCACGCGGATGTCGGCGCCGCGGAGCGTGGCATCGTCGAGCCCGGGGCCCTCAGCCCCCAGAAACAGGGCCACGCGCTTGCCATCCATCCCCGCGAGGGCGTGCGCGAGAGGCAGGGCATCGGGAGCGGGGGTGAGTGCGAGTGTGGTGAGTCCATGTTCGCGACAGGTGGCGAGCGGGTCGTCGCTGACCGCCCATGGATGGTCGAGTGCCGCACCCATCGAGGTACGAAGCGCGCGCCGTCCCAGCGGGTCGCCAGATCCGGGGCCGATCAGTGTGGCGTCCACTCCCAGCGCTGCGGCGCTGCGGATGATGGTGCCCACGTTTGACGGGTTCGCCACTCCCTCGAGTACCAGCACCCGCTGGGCCGCGGGAATGACCTTGGCGGGGTCTGGATCGGGCGGCCTGTGAAACATGGCCAGCAGGTCGCGTACGGCCCCGAACCCGGTGAGTGACTGGATCTCGTTTGGGGTCAGGCGAACGACGGGGCAGTCGAGGTCGGGGAGCGCCTTTGTATATTCGGTGTTCACCATCAGCGCCTTTGGCACGTGGCCAGCGGCCTGCGTGCGCTCCACCAGTCGCACGCCCTCGGCCAGGAACACGGCGCCGTCGCCCGCCGGCGGTGGACGCCGCAGGCGCGACTCGTGACCGCGCAGGTCGCGGAACAACTCCATGAGGGCGGCGCGATCGGTCATCGGTGGTCATCTTCGCGTACCCGGCGTGTGTAATGTCGCCGCCGTGACCTCCCCGGAATCGCCGACACCGAACGACGCCCCTCCGGATGATGGGCGCCTCGGCCGATTGGGCCGTTTCTGCGCACGACATCACTGGTGGATCATTGGTGCGTGGGTCATCGGGCTCATTGCAATTGGTCTCACCGGGCAGTCACTCGGGGGGCAGGCCGACGACACGGTGAGTCTGCCGGGGGTCCGGTCGGCAGAGGGGCTCAGCATCATCCAGGAGGCGTACCCCGGTCAGGGCGCGTCCCAGGGAATCGTGGTCGTGTACTCACCCACCACCCCGGTGACCTCGCCGAGCGCGAAGGCCGCTATTGCCCTTGGCTCAGTCCGCCTGAAGAAGGTGCCCGGGGTCCTCTCGGTGATCGGTCCGCAGATTTCCCCCGACCAGCACATCGCGCAGTTTGTGGTGCAGTGGTCCACACCACCGCAGGACCTTGGAACGGCGAATCTCGACGCGTTGCAGGCTGCGTCCGCCCCGCTCCGCGCCGCCGGTCTCACCGTCGAATACGGCGGCTCGCCCGCAATGCAGGCCGAAGCCGATGCCCCGGACTACTCGGTGCTGGTGGGCGTACTGGCGGCGATGATCATCCTGCTCCTGGCATTCGGGTCGGTCATCACCATGCTCATTCCGGTGGTGGGGTCGCTTATCGCCGTGGCAATGACCGCAGCCATTCTGATCGTGCTCGAGTCATTCGCCTCGATCAGCTCCGTGGGGCTGGCCATTGCCACCATGATCGGCTTGGGGGTCTCGGTCGATTACGGGTTGTTCGTGCTGACTCGCCACGATCAGCAGATGGCCGCGGGGATGCCCGTGGAACGGTCCGTCGGCCTCGCGGTCGCCACTGCCGGCCGTGCGGTCATCATCGCCGGTGGCACGGTTGCCATCGGCGTGCTGGGGTTGGCAATCGCCCAGGTGCCCCTGGTCACCCGTATGGGCCTG
>CANJMX010000028.1 GCA_947475125.1 Actinomycetota bacterium | reverse complement strand
TCGCCGCCGGCCGCCCCGCCGACCAGCCCGCAGCCGCCATCCAGTGGGGCACCACGCCGCGTCAGCGCACCGTGGTGGCCACGCTCGGGACCCTGCCCCAGCGCGTGGAGGACGAGGGCCTCGGCAACCCGGCCATCCTCGTGTTTGGCGACGTGGTATCGCGTGCGCCCGGCCTGGCCGCTGCCGGTCGCCCGGTTCTGGCCGGCAAGACCGTGGTGGTGACCCGCGCCCGCGCCCAGGCCAGCGATCTGGCTGCCGCTCTCGATCTGATGGGTGCCCGGGTCATCCAGCTTCCTGTCATCCGCATCGAACCGCTCATGGGGTCACCCGAGTTGGACGCGGCGCTGGCCGATATCGGCGCACACGACATCATCATCTTCACCAGCGCCAATGGGGTGGAGCAGATGGCAGCGCGCATGACCGAGCGCGGCCTCGATGCCCGGTCGCTGCGTGCCGATCAGATCATCGTGGCCGTGGGCGCCGCAACCTCCGCCGCGCTGGCCGCGCACGGCATCCGCGCCGACGTGGTGCCCGAGCGGTTTGTGGGTGAGGCGGTACTCGAGGCCCTGGCATCCACTGCGGTGGAGGGCCGCCGGGTGCTCATCGCACGTGCAGCCGACGCCCGGCCTGTCATTGCCGATGGGCTGCGCGCCCGTGGTGCCATCGTGAGCGATGTGGCCGTGTACGAGACCATCGCCGAGCGCCCGGCTGATGACGTGATCGAGGCTGCACTGGACGCGGACATCATCACCTTTACCTCGTCATCAACGGTGACCAACACGCTGGCACTGCTGGACGACGCCCAGCGCGCCCGTCTGGCATCGGGCCCCCGCGTGGTGTCGATTGGACCCGTGACGTCTGACACGGTGCGAAGCGCCGGACTCGTTGTGGCCGCCGAGGCCGCGCATCACGACATCCCCGGCCTCATCGATGCGCTCGTCGATCTCGGCCGCAACTGAGGCGGTGGGCGCATGCTCGGGTTCCTGACCGACTACGGCCCGCAAACTGAGCATGTGGGTGCGCTCCACGCAGTGGCGGCCGCGATTGCGCCCGATGTCGCACGCATTGATCTGGCCCACGACGTGCCCGCGGGTGATGTGCGCTGGGGTGCGGTGCTTGTGGAACGGCTGGTGCGAGTGATGCCCCAGGGTTCGGTGACCATCGCCGTGGTGGATCCCGGTGTGGGAACCGCCCGTCGTGCCATCGCTTTGGAAACCGAGTGGGGCAGGGTTGTTGTGGGCCCCGACAACGGGCTGCTGGGGCTGGCCGCCGACCGCCTGCAGGCGGTACGCGCTGTGGAGATCACCTCGGAGGACCATATGCGGCGACCGGTCTCGGCCACCTTTCACGGTCGCGATATCTTTGCCCCGGCCGCTGCGCATCTGGTGAGTGGAGTGCCACTGAGCGCGCTCGGGCCCGAGGTGGACCTGACCACGATCGAGCGCCCGCACCTGCCCGAGCCCAACACTGTCAACGGCCAGATGGACGCCCTTGTGGCGGGAGTCGATCGCTTTGGCAACCTTGCCCTGTGGGCCACCTGGGAGCATCTGATGGCGGCGGGGCTGGTGGCAGGCGAGCGCATCTGGGCGATCAGTACCGCTCTGCGCAGCCGGGGCACGCTGGGGCGCACATTTGCCGACGTGCCCCGGGGCGGGCTGCTGGCCTACGTCGACAGTCATGGCCTGGTGTCGCTGGCCGTGAACGGGGGCAGTGCCGAGGAGCGGGTGCAGGCGACGGCCGGTGAGGTCGTCGCCATCGCGCGTCAGTCGTAGCGGCCCCGCCAGGCGTTCAGCCTGATGCGATAGATGTCCTGAAGAAATGGCGGCAGATGCTTGGAGACGTCGAACGTGGATTCGTCGCGGAACTCCACCGATACCGGCATCTCGGCAATGCGCGCACCCAGGCGCCGGGCGAGAAACAGCACCTCGATGTCAAACGCGAATGAATCGACGAGGGCCTTTGCGAATATGCGCTCGGCCCAGTCGGCACGAAATCCTTTGAACCCAGCCTGGGTATCGCTGATGACCGGGAGTACCAGGATGCGCCGGGCCACCTGCACGGCCGCCCCGGCCGCCATGCGCGATGTGCTCTGCTCGGAGTTGGCGTACTCGGCCAGGCTGCGCTTGCCCGCCACGACATCGGCCACGCGCTCCAGCAGCGCCAGCGCCGGCATCACGTGGAACGGGTCGATGTTCATGTCGGCGTCCACGTAGAACCGGTAGTCACCCGTGGCGGCCAGCATTCCCGCCCGCACGGCCGCACCCTTGCCTGCGTTGACCGGCAGCCGGTTCAGCCTGATGCGCGGGTCGACGGCCGCGTGGCGATCCACCAGCGCGGCGGTGCCATCGGTGCTGCCGTCGTCGGACACGATGACCTCGGCCATGCCGCCGAAGGTATCGAGCCACGCACGCCAGCCATCGAGGGTCGGCGTGAGCCGCCGCTCCTCGTTGTACGCCGGGATGACGATTGAGAGGTCCACGGGCACATGGTCGCAGACGCCCAGCGCGGCGGAATCTGGCCCAGGCACAAAACGACATACGCCGCGCCCCCAGTGCGGGAACGCGGCGTATGGATGGCGAGACCCGGACTCGAACCGGGGACACCACGATTTTCAGTCGTGTGCTCTACCAGCTGAGCTATCTCGCCCGGCCGGGGAACGCTAGGCGTGGACACCCCGTGATGCAACCCGACGCCGCGGCTACGATCGCTCCATGGGAACCGGCGGGCACATCCTGGTGGTGGACGACGAGCGATCGCTGCGCAAGTTGCTGCGCACATACCTCGAGGACTCGGGGTACACGGTGGCCGAGGCGACCAATGGCGTTGAGGCCCTCGAGCAGCTCCGTGCCGGTGGCATCGACCTGGTGGTGCTCGACATGATGATGCCCGAGATGGATGGGCTGGAGACATGCCGGCGCATCCGCACCGATCACGGTCAGCTGCCAATCATCATGCTTACCGCCCGCGCCGATGAGATCGATCGCATCACCGGACTCGAGATGGGCGCGGACGACTACGTGACCAAGCCATTCTCCGGCCGTGAGGTAGCCGCCCGCGTGAAGGCCGTGCTGCGACGCGTGCATGGCGAGCCCGACGAGGGCGGCCCCTTGCGTGCCGGCGACGCCGAGCTTGATCCGATCAGTCGCACCTGTCGGGTACACGGCAAACAGGTTGACCTGACCCGGCTCGAGTTCGACCTGCTTGCCGAACTTGCCGCGCACCCCAACGTGGTCTTTACCCGCGAGCGTCTGCTCGAGCGCGTGTGGGGATACCAGAGCGGCGTGGGCGGGAAGACGGTGGACGTGCACGTGGCCAATCTGCGCCGCAAGATCGGTGCCGACATCGGTGTGGTTGCCGTGCGCGGGGTGGGGTACCGACTCGATCCGGTGGGGCCATCGTCGTGAGGCTGGGCGAGCGGCTGAGCGCGCTCGCGCCCGCGACGTACCGGGGGCGCATCGCACTGGCCATCGTGGCCACGATTGTGATCGCGGTCATCGGTGTGCAACTGGTGCTCGACGTATTTGTTGGTCAACGTGTGCAGAACGCGGTGGAGGCCAACCTGCAGCAGCAGGCGACAGAGCTGGTGCGGGTGGCGCAGCGCAGTGGCTACCCGGGTGTGGCCCAGGCCAGTGGCCTTCTGCCGGGCACCTCGGTGCAGGTGCTTCAGGGCGGCACGGTCCTCTTCTGGAACGGCCCGGTGAAGGTGCTCGATGCCCAGGCCACCGCTCAGGCCGGCGATATCCAGGTGATCCTTCAGCGTGAGGCCGATGCCGGGGTGCTCGGCGAGTGGGCGGTTCCCCTCACCGTTATCGCATTCATCCTGGCCATCGGCGGTGTGGGCTGGTGGCTCGCGGGGCTGGCCTCGCGGCGCCTCAGACGCGAGGCCGTGGCACTGGCGAGTCAGGCCGAGGCGGTGGCGGCAGGCGATCTGGATGCACGGGTGGAGGTGCAGGACGATGAGCTGGCACGCGTGGCGACCTCGCTCAACATCATGACCGAGCGGCTGGCCGATGCCGACCGTCGTCAGCGATTGTTCCTCGCCGACGTGGCCCACGAGTTGCGTACCCCCGTCACTGCCATCGACGGATTTGCACAGGCGATGGTCGACGGGATCATCCGCACCGATGAGTCGCGCCTCGAGGCCGCTTCGATCATCCACGAGGAGTCCCAGCGCCTTGCGCGTCTGGTGGCAGATCTGCAGGCGCTCACCCTCACCGCACTCGATGCCGAGCCCGTGCGCGACGCCACGGATGTGGTGGATCTGGCACGCGACGCAGCCGCGCGTCTCGAGGCCGCCGCTGCAGAGCGGGGAGTGCTGCTGCGGGGGCCCGATGCAACCCAGAGTGCCGTGACGGTTGCGACAGATCCCACGCAGGTGGAGACGATTCTCGGCAACCTCATCACCAACGCCCTTCGGGCGACGTCACCCGGTGGCACGATCCGGGTGGCGGTATCGATGGAGAGCGACGAGGCCGTGGTGTCGGTCACCGATACCGGTGTGGGCATCGCTGCCGAGCACCTCCCGCATATCTTCGATCGCATGTACCGGGTGGATGCTGCGCGCGACCGCGACTCGGGTGGCACGGGCCTTGGCCTGGCAATCGTCGCCGCCCTGGCCGAGTTGCTCGGCGCGCGGCTTGAGGTGGAGAGCGAGCCCGGCACCGGCAGTCGGTTCGCGCTCCACCTGCCGGCGGGGCCTACATGAGGCGCGTTGCCGTCGCGGTGCTGGCGCTCGCCATCACTGGCGCGGCGTCGGCGTCGGCCGCACCGGTGCTGCGTCTCACGGCACTACGGGTGGTTGCGGCAAATGGCCGCACCCCGGTGGCGCAGCCGCTCACCCGTGGGGTGGCCTACGCCTACCGCCTGGACTACCGCGTGGGCAGTCGCCACGGGGTACGGGTGACACGCACCGGCACGTTCCTGTCCCCCTACGGCGACATCCTTCAGCAGATCGCGCCCCCGCCCGCCCTGGCCGATCCGGGACGCCTTTTCGCCTCCGGACCCATCCGTGTGCCCAGGTCCGAGAGCCCCGGCGACTATCAGCTGCGCTACTCGGTGACCGCCCGCGACTCCAGCGGGTCCACCACGCGCGACACCACCCTGCGCATCCGATTCAGGTAGGCGACGCCGCCCCGGGGCCCAACCCGGCGTAGGATCACCCGGCCGAACCCCGCACTTCGACACCAGGAGGGCATACATGGCCCAGCACCGCTACCTCCTCCCGGAGGACCGCATTCCGGCTCATTGGTACAACATCGCGGCGGACCTGCCGTCGATGCCACCACCACCGCTCAATCCCGGTACGGGCCAGCCGCTCGGCCCCGAGGCGCTCGCCGGGATCTTCCCGATGTCGCTCATCGAGCAAGAGGTGTCGACGGACCGCTACATCGCGATCCCCGACCCCGTGCGTGAGATCTACGCCATGTGGCGCCCCACGCCCATGTACCGGGCACTGGGCCTCGAGAAGGCCCTCGGCACCACCTGCAAGATCTTCTACAAGTACGAGGGCGTCTCGCCAGCCGGATCGCACAAGCCCAACACCTCGGTGCCGCAGGCGTATTACAACGCCCAGGCCGGCATCAAGCGGCTCACCACCGAGACCGGCGCGGGCCAGTGGGGCTCGTCGCTCTCATTCGCATGCAACCTGTTTGACATCGAGTGCAAGGTTTTCATGGTGCGGGTGTCATACGACTCCAAGCCATACCGCCGCATGATGATGGAGACCTGGGGTGGCGAGTGCGTGGCCAGCCCGTCCGAGGAGACCAACGCGGGTCGCGCGATTCTGGCCGAGCACCCCGACTCACCTGGATCCCTGGGCATCGCAATCAGCGAGGCCGTTGAGCAGGCTGCGATGAACGACGACACCAACTACGCCCTCGGGTCGGTGCTCAACCACGTCCTGCTTCACCAGACGGTGGTCGGTGAAGAGGCCAAGGAGCAGATGGAGATGGCGGGCGCCTACCCCGACGTGGTCATCGGCTGCGTGGGTGGTGGCTCCAACTTCGGAGGCCTGGCCTTCCCGTTCCTGCAGGACAAGATCGCCGGCAAGGACATCCGCATCGTCGCGGTGGAGCCCGCCTCGTGCCCCACGCTCACGCGCGGCACGTATGGCTACGACTTCGGCGATACGGCGCAGACCACACCGCTGCTCCCCATGCACTCGCTGGGGCATGACTTCATCCCGCCGTCCATCCATTCCGGTGGCCTGCGGTACCACGGCATGGCGCCGCTGGTGAGTCACGTGGTGCACACGGGTTTGGTGGAGGCCACCGCGCACGGCCAGGTGGAGTGCTTCGCCGAAGCCGTCCGCTTCGCCCGAGTCGAGGGCATCATCCCGGCCCCGGAGCCCTCACACGCCATCCGCCAGGTGGTGGTCGAGGTCGAGCGCGCACGCGAGGAGGGAGTCGAGAAGACAATCCTCTTCAACCTGTGCGGCCACGGCCACTTCGACATGGCCGCCTACGCCGACTTCCTCTCCGGAAACATGAAGGACCTCGCCGTAGATGAAGGGGAGCTCGCCCGCGCCACCGAGGTGCTGGCAGCAATGCCGGGTATCGCCTGATCGCAAGCGGCTCGACGGAGGAACGGAAGTGAGCCGTACCCACGAGCCCGGGGCACGAAACCGGAACTAACCCGGGGTCAGACCCCCACCGGGGTCAGACCCCGGTGGGGGTCTGACCCCGTCACAGAGGTGCACCGATGCGCCCACCGGTGTGCACGCCCAGGCACGGGGTCAGTCCCCGGGTGGGGTCAGACCCCGGTGGGGGTCAGTCACCGTTACAGATGTGCACGCTGTGCGTACGTCCCGGCGGCAGGTCTGTTTCGTGGTGGAGTCAGTCCTCGGTGGGGGTCAGTCACCGTCACAGCGGTGCACAGATGCGCCCCTCGCGCGCACGCCCAGGCACGGGGTCAGTCCCCGGGTGGGGTCAGACCCCGGTGGGGGTCAGTCACCGTCACAGATGTGCACGCTCTCGGCGGGCACGCCTTTGACACGGCCTTGCCCGCTCTCGCTGCTCAGGTGCTCACAACGTTCGTGAGCACGACAACTAGGCGGTGGGAGGAGGCTCCGCTGACTCGGCGTGCTCCGCCGCTGCCTTCTTCTTGACACTCACCTGCAGGCGGAATGCGCCGTAACAGAGCAGGGCGCCGATGACGAGGTAGGGCATGCCGTACAGCAGGTTGTTCACGTCAAGGAACAGCATGAACACGATGCCGCCGGCGACGAATACCAGGCCGAGGAACCACGTGAAGAAGACGCCGCTTGCGGTGTTCACGAGGCGACCTCGCCGAAGTGGGCCTCGATGGCCTGGACGACCTTGGGGCCGAGATCGTTCCAGTCGGCGGTATCGGTCTTGGTGACGCTCACGAAGTTCGCGGTGGCGAACACGTTGGTCACGTCGCCCAGCGCAAAGATGCCGGCACCGAGCGGCGAGGCAGCCGGATCGGTGCCCGTCTTGAACGTCTCCGCACCGCCGCCCGTGGACGGACGGTCGAGCGTGAACTTGATGGCGTTCGGGTTTGGCGTGGGCTCGGGTGAAACCTGCACCGGCAGTACCTTCCGGATGGCTCGCGGGACCATGTAAGGGTAGGGGCTCCGCTGCCGGCACATCGCCCCTTCGGCGCGGTCCATGACGGCCGTCCCGTGAGGGCGGTTGGTAGCGTGGCCCATATGAGCAATGACGACGAGCGCCAGCGACTGGCCACCCTTCTGTCCGAGCGGGCCCTGTTCAGGGAGTCCGTGGTCCTCTCATCGGGGCGTCGCTCCGACTACTACGTGGATGTGCGGCAGGTGCTGCTCGATCCTGAGGGCGCATACCTGTCGGGTCGCCTGTCGTACCCGGTGCTCGCAGCATCCAACCCCCAGGCCGTGGGTGGCCTCACGCTGGGCGCCGACCCGCTGGTGTGTGCGGTGAGCGCTGCCGCGTTTGCGGACGGCATCCGCTGGACCGGCTTCTTCGTGCGCAAGGAGGCCAAGAAGCACGGCCTGCAGCACTGGATTGAGGGACCGTTCGTGGAGGAGGGCACCCCGGTGGCCATCGTGGACGACGTGCTCACCAGCGGTGGGTCGATGCTCACTGCGATCGAACGCGTCCGTGCGGCCGGTGCCGAGGTGGTGTCTGCCCTCGTGGTGATTGATCGCGAGGAGGATGGGGGCCGCGCCAAGGTGGAAGCCGAGCTTGATGGCGCCCCCCTCCATGCCCTGTTCACCGCACGGGAACTGCTCGCCCTCTGACCCCTGAGGCGCCCCTCGTCCTGCGCGTCGCCGGCCCGTTCGCCGACGTGGCGGAGGAGTCGGGGGCCCGCGAGGTGCGTCTGGCTCCCAAGCTTCCCGGAGGCCCACCGGTGGCCGGCGATCGCGTGCGCATCGACGACGCCGGCACCCAGGGGATCGTGCGCGAGATCCTGCCGCGTCGCACAGTGCTCGAGCGCATCGGCAGCGGCGGCCGGGTGCGCACAGTGGTGGCCAACGCCGACCTGCTCGTGGTGATCGCCGCGGTGGTCGAGCCGGCCCTGGCCCCGCGGCTTCTCGACAGCTACGCAGTGGCGGCGGTGGCAGGCGGTCTCGATTTCGCGGTCGTGCTCACCAAGATCGACCTGCCGCACAATCAGGTGCTGGTTGACGAGGTCGTGGGCCGTCAGCGGGCCGCGGGGCACCCCGTGATCATGGGTTCGTCCCTCGATGCAGTGATGGTTGAGCAAGTGCGTGATCTCATCGACGGGCGCCTGGCGGTATTCGCCGGACTGTCGGGCGTGGGCAAGTCCACGCTCACCACTGCGCTCACCGGCGTGGCGCGCGCCACGGGCGAGGTGTCCGACCGCCTGAGGAGCGGCAGGCACACCACGACCGATCCCAGATTGATCCCACTGCCGGGGGGCGGGGCGGTTATCGATACCGCAGGAGTGCGTGCGTTCTGGCTGCCGCCCATGGAGTACGGCGATATCGCCGCGGGGTTCCCGGACATCGTGGAGTGCGCACCGCGCTGCCGGTTTCGCAGTTGCCGCCACATGGGGGATGCCGGGTGCGCGGCCGAGGTCGAGATCGACCCGGTGCGCCTGTCGTCATACCGCGCACTGGTGGAGGCCGCGGAGTCGTCCACGCGTTTTGCACGCGGAAACGCTTCGTGACGTATGCTGCAAACCGTCGCCCATCGGGGCGCGATTGAAGTCCCAACACGACGTCCTGAAGAGGTAGAAAATGAGCACCAAGAAGACCGGTTGGGAGGCCCTCGACAAGTGGGTCGGCGATTCCCCCGCCAGCACGGGCGACGCGGCCGCTGTGCCCGCGGGCGCCAAGAAGACCGGCTGGGAGGCTCTCGACAAGTGGGTCGGCGATGCCCCCGCCAGCACCCCCGCTCCGGCTGGTGGCGCCAAGAAGACCGGCTGGGAGGCCCTCGACAAGTGGGTCGGCGACGCTCCCGCCAGCACCCCTGCTCCGGCAGGTGGCGCCAAGAAGACCGGCTGGGAGGCCCTCGACAAGTGGGTCGGCGACGGCTCCGGCACCCCCGCTCCGGCTGGTGGCGGCAAGAAGACCGGCTGGGAGGCCCTCGACAAGTGGGTCGGCGACGACGGTGCCCCCACTGAGGCCGGCCCGGCCGCCTCGTCGGGTGGCGCAAAGTCGTCCGGTGGCGGCTTCTGGGACAAGCTCAAGGCGTTCTTCTCGGGCAAGTAGTCACCCCATTCAGGGGTAATTGGACGCGCTCGCAGGGCGCCATGCCGGTAGGATCCGTCGGGTAATCGACGTGAGGAGATGGCATGGCGTCCAGCGACGCGTCAATCGGGCGGATTGAGGAGATCCTCGGCACTGATGCCGAGTCACTGCTCGGCCACACCTGCACCACCATTCCGGCGGCCAGCATCCATCAGCCGGGTCCCGACTTCATCGACCGCGTCACTGCCGCGAGCGACCGGCCCATTCCGGTGCTCCGTTCCCTCCAGCAGATGTACGGCCACGGCCGTCTCGGGGGTACGGGCTTTATGTCCATCCTCCCGGTTGACCAGGGCATCGAGCACTCTGCCGGCGCCTCATTCGCCAAGAACCCGGCCTACTTCGATCCGGCCAACATCATCGAACTCGCAATCGAGGGCGGCTGCAACGCGGTGGCCACCACCTTCGGGGTGCTGGGCTCGGTTGCGCGCAAGTACGCGCACAAGATCCCGTTCCTGCTCAAGCTCAACCACAACGAGTTCCTCACCTACCCCAACGGCTTCGACCAGATCATGTTCGCGTCGGTGGACAAGGCCAGCGAAATGGGCTGCGTCGCAGTGGGCGCCACCATCTACTTCGGGTCGGAGGAGAGCAAGCGCCAGATCGTGGAGGTGGCCGAGGCCTTTGAGCACGCGCACGATCTGGGCATGGCCACCGTGCTGTGGTGCTACTTGCGCAACCCGGCCTTCAAGACGGCGGATGAGGACTTCCACACCGCTGCCGACCTCACCGGCCAGGCCAACCATCTGGGCGTCACCATCGAGGCCGACATCATCAAGCAGAAGGCCCCCGATACCGCTGCGTCGGGCTTCGACACCCTGAAGTTCGGCAAGAGCGACCCACGCATGTACTCGGAACTCATGACCGATCACCCGATCGACATGACCCGCTACCAGGTGGCCCACTGCTACATGGGGCGCATCCCGCTCATCAACTCGGGCGGGGCCTCGGGTGCCAATGATTTGCACGACGCCGTCTCCACAGCCGTGGTCAACAAGCGTGCGGGCGGCGCAGGCCTCATCAGCGGCCGCAAGTCATTCCAGCGCCCCATGAAGGAGGGCATCGAGTTGCTGAATGCCATCCAGGACGTGTACTTGTGCGACGAGATCGGCCTGGCGTAGTTCCCAGCCCCCTGCGGCCCCGCTGGAGGGTTGCAGGGGGTCGCGTATAGTCGAAACGTGTGATCCACGGTGGGCCGTGCGAGTGGCCATCACCGGGTTCTGGCGGTTCGCTCAGGTTCCGTGCCCCCCATACTCCCTTGGTCCACGCCGGGGCCGTGCGTAGGATCGCGGGATGGCCAAGCTTCGCCACGAGCGTTCTGCAGGAGGGGTGCTGCTCATCCCCATCGGCGAACGTCTTCTCGTTCCACTCATCACGGTGCCCGGCACCGAGGTTGTGGGCCTGCCCAAGGGGCGGCTCGAGGAGGGCGAGAGCCGGGCCGACGCGGCCATTCGTGAGGTGCGCGAGGAGGCCGGGCTCACCGGCATGGTCATCGAGACGCTCGGCACCATCTCGTACAAGTTCTGGGCGCAGTCCGAGAAGAGCCGCGTCAGCAAGAGCGTCGAGTTCTTCCTCATGCTGTACCGCGCCGGGTCACCTTCCAAGTTCCCCGACGCCGAGGTCGACAACGTGCGCCTGGTGCCCATCGAAGAGGCCGAGGCACTCATCACGCATTCCGGCGAGCAGGCCATTTTGCGTGCCGCCCGCCGCCGGGTGCGCGACCTCAGCGCCGATGGCTGGATGGCCGTGACCGATCGCCCCGCCCGTGCCCGACTCGGCACCGCGGTGGCCTAGCCCGGTGTTTGCGCTCAACTTCTACTCGCCGCTGTTTATCGACCAACTGCGCAAGGGCCGTAAAACCGCCACCATCCGCCTGGGCGACAAGCGCGCAAAGTACGCACGCGGCCAACTGGTGTGGGTAACCGTTGGCCATCGGCACGGACCGCGCCAGCGACTGTTCACCGCCATCATCGACGAGGTGACGGTCAAGCGGGTGTCCGATCTCACACAGCGCGAGATCGAGCGCGACAACCCCGAGTTCCGGCTGGTGGAGGATGTCCAGCAGTTCCTCTCCCACATCTACTCGCGTCCCATCGACCTCGACGATGAGGTGACCATCGTGCACTTCAGCGAGGTCATTGAGTACCCACCGCTCGACTAACGAGTGCTGGCGGTTACGCCCCCGGCGTGATGCAGTCGCGGCCTACTGCGTGGTGCCGACGAAGAGCACAGTGAGGTCCGCTCCGGTGGCAGTAACTGTCGGCGCGCACTGCCCAGCGCCCGACTGCACCAGCCGTAGGCGAACGTTGTAGTTCCCGGCAGGGAGGTCTATCGCCGTGGCGCCCTGCATGACTATTCCGGAAAAGGTGAAGCGTTCGCTATTGCTGGCTGTCAGGGCGACCGGTGCGCCGGTATCCGCACTGCCAAGAATCGACCCAGCCCCGGTTGTCACTTCGGTCACCAGCTGTGCGTTCGTCGCCCCGGTCGCGCTTAGTTCCGCCTGCCCCAGGAGAAGGAGTCGGCTCGTGCTTGTCGGGCTGACGACGGACCCGATTACGTCAATGGATCCGCAGAGACTCACCGATGTGGTGGGCGCCCCAACGATGCTGTTCCCGTAACTCAGCCCCGCTGGGCCCTGCGTCCCGGTCGGCCCCCGGGCCCCGGAATCGCCCACTGGCCCCGTGGGCCCCGAAGCGCCCTGGGCCCCGGTCGCACCCACTGCACCCACTGCACCCGTTGCTCCGTCGGCCCCCGAGGGCCCCGTCGGCCCCGTGGGCCCGATGGACAGGGGAAGAATCCGCTCGAGCTGGCCCGGCTTGAAGTCCACGGCCAGCAGGGAGTGGTTCTTCACCTTCGCGCTGGTCACCGACCCATTACGCAACTGCGCCGTTCCCACGGAGTTCTTGGGCAACTTCGCGGCGGCGTACCCCCCGCCCGCTGCCGCGACGACCAGCGCGATGATTGCGATGACCACCGCCGGAGACGGCCTAGGGGTGTCGGATGTGAGGTTCTGCACGGCTCTTGAGGGGGACGCGGGAACCGAACATTACCCCTTGCGGGGCTTTTGTATCACCCCCGCGCCGGCAAGCACCGACGCGGGGGGTACCGGGTACTAGCTGGGCTGCGGCACAATCCGGATGTACGGCTTGGGCTCCTGCCAGCCGTCGGGCCAGATCTGCTTGGCGGCCTCGTTGTCCACGGAGCCGGCGATGATCACGTCGTCGCCCTGCTGCCACTGGGCCGGGGTGGCCACCTTGTGCTTGGCGGTGAGTTGCAGCGAGTCGATCACGCGCAGCACCTCGTCAAAGTTGCGGCCCGTGGTCATGGGGTACACGAGCAGAAGCTTCAGCTTCTTGTCGGGTCCGATCACGAATACGTTCCGCACCGTCTGATTGTCAGCCGGGGTCCGCACCAGGGCGTCGCCCTCCACGTCGGCCTCCAGCATGCCGTAGGCCTTGGAGATGGCGAAGTCGGTGTCGGAGATCAACGGGTAGTTGAGGGCCGTGCCCTGAGTCTCCTCGATGTCCTTGGCCCACGCGCCGTGGTTGTCGAGCGAATCAACCGACAGGCCGACGATCTTGACGCCGCGCTTGTCGAACTCGGGCTTGATGCGGGCCATGTAGCCCAGCTCGGTCGTGCAGATGGGCGTGAAGTCCTTGGGGTGCGAGAAGAGCACGGCCCATGAATCGCCGATCCAGTCGTGAAACTGGATGGTGCCCTCGGTGGTCTGCGCCGTGAAGTCCGGCACGGTCTGGTTGATGCTGAGTCCCATATATCTCTCCGTATCAGTGGTGCTTATGCCACGTAACGCATGTGATTATGGCACGGGATGCATGAAACCCCGCACGGATGGTGCCGCGGGGTTTCATGCCTCAACCGCGTTGAGCGGAGAGGGGGGGATTTGAACCCCCGTCGGACCATAAGCCCGAAACGGTTTTCGAGACCGCCGCATTCGACCGCTCTGCCACCTCTCCGCGCGGGAGGGTACCAATCTCGCTCTGCCCCGTGAGTTCGCTACCATCGCGAACCCCGGAGAGGTGTCCGAGCGGTCGAAGGAGCGCGCCTGGAAAGCGCGTAATCGGGTATCCCCCGGTTCGAGGGTTCAAATCCCTCTCTCTCCGCTGTT
>CANJMX010000027.1 GCA_947475125.1 Actinomycetota bacterium | reverse complement strand
TTGTTGGTGTCCTTGGCTGAAACGGTGCCATCCAGACGCTGCAGATGACACCGGTCGAATTGGTGGAACGCGGGAGTATAGGCGGGATCCGCGCCTCAGCCCGGGCGGTCAGGTGACAGCAGCACCCGTCGCGCCCAATTGAGCCGGGCGAGCCAGCGGGCGCCGTCATTCACGTCGCCCGCGGCCATCTCCCGCAGCACTGTGAACGCCGCCTCAATCACCTCGGGGCGGGCATTCCTGTGCACCTCGAGCACTGCATATGGGTCGAGCCCGGGCTCGGGCGGGGGCGGATCCCAGCGGGGGGTCAGGCCTTGGCCTTCAGCCATGTGATGCCCTCCCCCGCGTCCACCGCCAGCGGCGGGTCCATCTCGTATGCACCCACCATCGCATCGGTGATGAGCGAACGCACTGCCCCACCGCTCTCCGGGGGCGCCTCCACGAGCAATTCGTCGTGGATCTGCAGCACGAGACGGGCACCGAGATCCGGCGCCGACTTCAGGGCATTCGCCGCGCGGATCATCGCGATCTTGATGATGTCGGCCGCCGACCCCTGAATGACCGTGTTCACGGCGAGACGCTCCCCAAGCTGCCGCTGCTGCTGTGTGCGGGCCGTCAACTCGGGGATCGGCCTGCGTCGGCCAAGCAGTGTGGTGACGAAACCATCGGTGGTGGCCCGCTCGATGACGCTGGCGATAAACGCCCCAACCTTGGGATATCGGGCCAGGTAGGTGTCGATGTAGTCGCGGGCATCGGCACGGGAAATGCCCAGTTGCTCTGACAAGCCGAAGTCGCTGATGCCGTAGACGATGCCGAAGTTGACGGCCTTCGCGCGGTCCCGAAGAGGCCTGCCCACCTCGGCAAGGGGCACCCCGAATACCTCGGCGGCTGTGGCCGCATGCACGTCGAGGCCCTGGCGGAAGGCGTCCTGCAGCGCAGTTTCACCAGAGCAGTGAGCGAGAATGCGCAGCTCCACCTGCGAATAGTCAAAGCTCATGAGGTGGGTACCCGGACTCGCCACAAAGGCATCACGGATCTCCCGTCCCGCCTCGGTGCGGATGGGGATGTTCTGCAGGTTCGGGTTTGTGGACGACAGCCGGCCGGTCTCGGCCACCGTCTGGTTGAAGGTGGTGTGAAGACGCCCATCAACGGGATCGACCAGGTCTGGGAGCGCCGACAGGTAGGTGCTGTCCAACTTCACCAGTTCGCGGTAGCGGCCGATGAGGGGCACGATCTCGTGCTGATCTTCGAGCGTGCGCAAGACCTTTCGATCGGTTGAGTACCCGGTCTTTCCCTTGCGCTGGGCCGGCAACCCGAGCCGTTCAAAGAGCACCTCAGCCAACTGCTTTGGCGAGTCAATCGTGAATGGGCCGCCGGCGAGGTCGTGGATGCGCGTGGTGAGGGAGTCGATCTCGATGCGGATGCGGTCACGAATCTCTGCGAGCCGGTCAACATCAATGGCAACTCCCAGGTTCTCCATCCCCGCGAGCACCCCGATGAGCGGCATCTCAATCTCGCGGTACAGATGTGTGAGCCCTTCATCCTCCATACGCCGCGCCTGCACGGGGGCGAGGTCGCGCACGAGTGCTGCCTGCACCGCAGCGGCGCAGGCATCCTCATCCGATCCCTCCGCCCGAGCCGAGATCCCCTCATCGGCTGCGATCTCATCCAGCGGGTACCCGCGCCGCCGAGGGTCGAGCAGGTAGGCGGCCACCATGGTGTCGTGCGCCGGAAGTGGCGCATCCAAACGGGCGCGCCGGAGAAGGGCCTTACCGTCGTGCGCCGTCCACGGTGCAGCGCCGAGCACCGATCCGATCGAAGGATCACCGGTGGGCGCCACGGCGAATGTTCGTGCCGGACCCTCTCCAGTCACCACCGCCACCCGGTCGCCCGACAGCCCCACGGCCGCGCCTGGCGTGCCCGCGAGCGACATCGCGAGCGTCTCGGGCGCGTCCTCCAGAACCGCCATCGACGGCGCCGATGTGTGTGCCACGGCCGCTGGCTCGCTCCCCCCGCTGCCGCCCATCTCGGCCACCCGGCGCGCAAGGGTGCGGAACTCGAAGCCCTCAAATGCCGCGTGGAGGGCCTCGAGGCGCTCGGTGTCGCGGGTGATCAACGGGACGTCGCCGGGATCGACGTCGAGCGGCACGTCAACGTCGATCACCGAAAGGTCGCGGCACATGCGCGCCATGTCGGCGAATTCGGTGAGGTTCTGCTTGCGCTTGGGGGTCTGCTCCCCGGCATGGGCCAGGACCTCCTCGAGCGTGCCGTACTTCTCCATCAGTTGCGACGCGGTCTTTGCCCCGATGCCCGGCACCCCGGGGAGGTTGTCGCTCGAATCACCAATCATCCCGCGCAGGTCCGGCATGAGCGCGGGCACCACTCCATACCGCTCCTGCACCATGGCCGGGTCGTACCGGGTGGTATCGGTTACCCCCCGGCCCGTCGCCAGGACGCTGATGTGGTCGTCAACCAGCTGCAGGGCGTCCCGGTCGCTGGTGAGGATGGTGACCCGCATGCCAGCCGCGGCCGCGCGCTTGGCCAGTGTGCCGATGACGTCGTCGGCCTCAAATCCCGCCGCCTCCACGTTGACCGCCCCGAAGGCCTCCATCAGCGGCCGGAAGTGCGGCACCTGGGCCTTGAATCCCTCGGGGGTGGCACGCCGCCCCGCCTTGTATTCGGGGTAGATCGCGTCGCGGAACGTCGGTCCGGGGGGATCCCACGCCACGATGACCCGCGATGGCCGCTCCTCCTCAATGACCTTGATGGTCATCGCCGAGAGCCCATAGAGCGCGTTGGTGGGCATACCATCCGACCGGGTGATGGTCTCGGGAAGTGCAAAGAAGGCCCTGAACGCCAGGCTGAAGCCATCGATGAGGAGGATCTCGCCGTCCGGGTTGACGGCGGAGTCCGTGGCGTCGGTTCGGGGCTGAGAGCTCACATGAGCGAGTGTATCGGCGCCCATCGGCCGCCTCTGATCCGGAAGGGGACACCAGTCCGGGGGTGAATGATCATTTCGTGGGTAGTCTGCCCGCGTTTGCAATCGGTCTTGGAGGACCACGTGGGCGTCACGCCATCAGCGCAGTACAGCGTCACCCTCCGCCTCGAGATGGCGCACGGCCTGCCCGGCCTTGCCGCCGAGGTGACGAGCGCCATCAGCGCTGCCGGGGGGTCGATCACGTCGATGGAGGTGGTCGAGGCCGATCACCGACGCGTGGTACGCGAGATGGTGGTGGATGCCACGAGCGTTGAGAACGAGGACGAAGTGATCGCTGCCGCTGGTGCCGTGGAGGGCGTCACGGTCACCTCTGCCGAAGACCGCACCTTCCGCTTGCACAAGGGTGGGAAGATCGAGATGGTGCCCCGCGCACGTCTTGAGACCCGTGAGGACCTCTCGGTGGCCTACATGCCGGGTGTTGCGAGTGTGGCGCGTGCCATCGCCGCCGACCCTCTGGCCGCGTTCGACTACACCCTTAAGCGCAACATGGTGGCCGTGATCACCAACGGCACGGCGGTGCTGGGCCTCGGCGACATCGGGGCTGCTGCCGGCATGCCGGTGATGGAGGGCAAGTCACTGCTCTTCAAGGAGTTCGCCGACGTGGACTCCTACCCAATCTGCGTGGACAGCAAGGACCCTCAGGAGATCATCCGGGTGTGCGAGGCCATCGCTCCTGCATTCGGTGGCATCAACCTTGAGGACATCACGGCCCCGGTGTGTTTTGAGGTAGAGGACACCCTGAAGGAGCGCCTGAATATCCCGGTGTTCCATGACGACCAGCACGGCACCGCCGTGGTGCTGCTCGCGGCGCTCATCAACGCCTGCAAGATCACTGGCCGGAAGATCGAAGACCTCAAGGTGGTCGTCAACGGCATTGGCGCCTCCGGGGTGGCCTGCTCGAAGATCCTGCTGAACGCCGGCGTGACCAACATCATCGGCTGCGACACCCGTGGCGCGATCTACCACGGCCGCACCGAGAACATGAACTTCATGAAGGACTGGTACGCCGATCACACCAATCCCGATGGCATCCGGGGTGACCTCACCGAAGCGGTGAGGGGCGCCAACCTGTTCGTGGGTCTCTCTGGCCCGGGCACGTTCTCGGTGGACCAGCTGAAGAGCATGGGCAAGGACCCCATCGTGTTCGCCATGGCCAACCCGACCCCCGAGATCATGCCCGAGCAGGCCGCGCCGTACGTGCGCGTGATGGCCACGGGGCGGTCCGACTACCCGAACCAGATCAACAACGTGCTCGCGTTCCCGGGGCTGTTCCGGGGCGCGCTCGACGTGCGTGCCACGTCGATCAGCGAAGGCATGAAGGTGGCCGCCGCGCAGGCGATCGCCGACACCATCCCCGACGATGAACTGCACGAGGACTACATCATTCCGAGCGTGTTCAACCCGAACGTGGCGCCGGCCGTGGCGGCTGCCACACGCCGTGTCGCCATTGACGAGGGGTTGGCGCGCATCATTCCCGAGGAGTAACCCTCCTCTGCCGCGGGGACGTGGCGGAACGGCAGACGCGGCGGTCTCAAACACCGCTCTGGGAAACCAGGTGTGGGTTCGACTCCCACCGTCCCCATTGATGCCGGCGGGCACCCGCCGGCATCGCTCCATATCGTGACCCCATGAGGGCAATCACATTCGACATGCCGGGCGATCCCGAGGTGCTGCATCTCGGGACGGTGCCGGATCCGTCCCCGATGGACGGCGAGGTACTCGTGCGGGTCCATGCCACGGCGGTCAATCGTGCCGACCTGATTCAGCGTGCCGGCCACTACCCCCCACCCCCCGGCGCGAGCGAGATTCTTGGTCTCGAGTGCGCTGGCGAGATCATCGATATCCCGGCGGGCACCGACACCCACTTCGTGGTGGGGCAGCGGGTGATGTGCCTTCTGTCCGGTGGGGGGTACGCCGAGATGGTTGCCGTGCCAATCGGTCAGGTCATGGCCGTGCCCGATGAACTGAACTGGGAGCAGGCCGCGGCGATCCCCGAGGTCTTTCTCACTGCCTGGATCGCGCTTGTGACACTCGGCGAGGGTCGCCCCGGCGACGTCGCACTCGTGCATTCGATCGCCAGCGGCGTGGGCACGGCAGCGGCGCAGCTGTGCGCAGCCATGGGAATCCGGTGCATCGGCACCTCGCGATCGTTGGACAGGGCCGAGGTGGGCGCGCAGTGGGGCGCAGAGGCCATCGCCGTGGGCGATGGCGGCTTTGCAGACGCCGTCTCCGCCATGACCGGCGACCACGGGGCAGACATCATCGTGGACCTCGTCGGCGGGAAGTACCTCGGCGAGAATGTGGCGTGTCTTGCCCGCAGCGGCCGCATCATCCTCACCGGGCTTGTCGGCGGGCGTACGGGCGAACTGGCCCTCGGAACCCTGCTCGCGCGGCAGGGTCGCGTTATCGGCACCACCCTCCGTGGACGTACGACCTCCGAAAAGGCAGACATCGTGGCGGCATTCTCGGTATGGGCCCTCCCCCGCTTTGCGTACGGCACGCTCACACCCGTCATTCATGAGGTGCTGCCATTGGCACAGGCAGGCGACGCACATCGCATTGTCGGGAGCAACCTGGCCGTGGGAAAGGTCATCCTGACCGTACCGGCGTAGGCACACCCCGGATACCCGGGGCTGACGGACTCTGACACGGCGTCAGACCCCGCGTGTTAGGTTTGCCACGGCTCGCAATCCGAGGAGAAACATGAAGACCTTCATCAAGTTGCTGGCGCTCATTGGCATTGGCGCACTCGTGTACTGGTTCGTGCGCGAGCGCCTTGGCGGTGAGCCCGACGAATTCACCTTCACCGAGGTGACCGACGCCCTGGCCGACGACGCCGCAGGCGCGGTCGCTGACGCGGACGCCGCCTAAACGGACTGCTGCGGGGTCTGCGCCGTGCCGGTGATACATCCGTCCGGCGCGGACCCCGTGGGAGATCTCGACCCCGACCTGGCAGCCGGCGGTCGGGCAATCGGCATGGCGGTTGCAATGCGCCTGCGGGAGCTGACACCAGCGCTCCGGCCCGCGGACGACGACGGTCGTGAACCGACGCTCGTGCTGGAAGAGGTGGCCCTTCTGCCCGCCGACCCTGCCGACGCCCTCACGCTCGTGGCCTGTGTCGCCGCGCACGACGCGTATGTGAGCCATCGGCGCCGCCCGGGAGCAGTGAGCCCCGGAGCACTTGCACTTGCCCGCGTGCTCGTGTGGGCATCCCGCGCAGAGATGCTGGGACGGGCCCCATCGATCGTGTGGATCGGCCCCCCGAACCGCAGGCCCGAATCGGCTGACGGCTACCCGGTAACCGCATCAGTGCGCCTCACCGGACCATCGGGCACCGTGCGCGCCACTGCATGCGGCGTGATGGCGCCCGCCTAACCCTCGCCCCGCAGCACCACCTCAAGGCGCTTGATCATTGATTGCAGGCGGAGGTACTCCGCGTCGTCCCCGGCGGTACGTGCAGCCCCCATCGCGTCCTCCAGAGCCCGCTTCTCAACCCGGTAGTAGGCGTCGCGCAACCGGGCCTCGCTGCCGCCGTCGGCGGCCTCAGCGCGCAGGGCAGCCTCGAGGGGGCGAAGGACCTCCGGCCACTCGCTGGCGCCGTCCACGATGAGGCGAAGCGCATCACGATGAGCCGGCGACCCCAGGTGATCCGCCTGCATTCCCGACAGCAGCGCCCGGCCCACATCCGGCACCGCAAGCGCAAGCGCCAGCAGGCTGCGCTCGCGGGCTTCGTCCAATGAGGGTGCCTCGAGCGCGGCAGGGTGGGGTGCGTTCGGGGTGGCGGCTGATCGCTTCGAGCTCCCTCCCGTGGCCTGAGCCCGTCGCACGAAGCGATCGAGCAGCGCCGGGGACACCCCGAGCGAGGTCACCCGCCGTAGCGCTTCGTCCTTGTCGGGAGACTCGGGCATGCCCTCCAGCAGGGCGCCGAGTTCGGCAAGCGTCCGTTCCCGATCGGCTGGGTTGTCGGGCGTGCGCGCGATCCGACGGTCCACGAGCCACGGAATGAGGGGATCGGCATCCGCGACCGCTGTTGCCAGCACGCCGAGCCCACCTGGCGTGCCCGCCAACTCGCCGGGGTCCGAACCGGGTGGCAGCGCCACCACCCCGAGCCGCAGGGGAATCCCCTTGGCGGCCTCAATGGTGCGGCGTGCCGCCTGCTCCCCCGCCTGGTCCGCGTCAAAGCACAAGCGCACCTCTGAGGCCACCCGGGCCAGGAGTCGTAACTGCGCAGCGGTGAGGGCCGTACCCATGCAGGCCACCGCGCCCTCGATGCCCGCCATATGCAGGCCCATCACGTCGGTATAGCCCTCGCTCACCACCGCAAAGCCGGCCTTGGCGGCCGACTGCCGCGCCAAGTCGAGCCCGAACAGCAACTCGCGTTTATGAAAGCCGTCGCGCTCGGCGCTGTTCACGTACTTCGCGCGCTCGTTCGGATCCATGGTGCGCGCACCGAATCCCTGCACCCTCCCCCGTGCGTCGCAGATCGGGAAGGTGATCCGCCCGGTGAAAAAGTCATTCGCCGTGCCCCCACGCAGCCGCGCCAGGCCCGCTGACTCAAGTTGCTGCCGGGAGAAGCCCTCCTGAATCGCCCGGCCGGCCAATGCGGTACCCGATGATGGTGCCCAGCCCACACGGAACCTGCGGATCAGCTCCTCCGGAAATCCCCGGCCCAGGAGGTACTCACGGGCAGGCTCGGCCTCGGGCGACTTCCAGAGCATCGCCTCATAAAAGCCGCACGCGCGTTCGAGCAGTTCGCGAACCCGCTCAGATTCCCGGCGACGGGCCTCCTCCTCGGGAGAGACCTGGTCGTACTTCAGTTCCACCCCGAAGCGGTCGGCCAGCTGTTCGACCGCCTCCATGAATGACCCGGCGCCCTCGCGTTGCTGCATCCAGTCGAAGGAATCGCCCGTGGCTCCACAGCCGTAGCAGTAGTACGTGCGGTTCTCCGGCGGGATGAGGCAGAACGACGGCGTGCGCTCGTCGTGAAATGGGCATCTGCCCCACCATCTGCCACCGCGCCGTGCCAGTTGCACCTGGCCCCGCACAAGCTCCACGAGGTCGGCGGACTGGCGCACCTCGTCGATACACGCGTCGTGAATCCGTGGCATCAGAGCGGGCCGTCGTGCGGAATGAACATCTCGCGGTACGCACGGAGCGCGTAGCGATCGGTCATTCCCGACACAAAATCGGTGGCGCGGGTGACTGGGTCGGGGTCCCCTGCGGGCGGCAGCAGCGATGGGTCGTCGAGGTAGGCCCTGAACAGCGACTGCACCACGTAGCGGGCACGCCGGGATTCGTCTGATGCCGGGGCCGCGAGGTACACCTCGGCGAACATGTAGGAACGCAGCGACCTGAACGCCTCCCCCACCTCGTCGCTCTGAACAATGACGGGGCCATCGCCCGAGGCGTCGACGATGTCGGTGACCAAGCGCGTGATGCGCTGGGACGTACTGCCGCCGAGCACAGCGATCTCGGCAGCCGGCAAGTCATCCTCGGTAATGATCCCCGCCCGGGTGGCGTCGTCGATGTCGTGGTTGACGTAGGCAATGCGATCGACCAGGCGCACGATCTGGCCCTCGAGGGTTGCGGGCAGACCCTCCCCCGTGTGGTTGCGGATACCGTCGCGCACCTGGTCGGTGAGGTTGAGGCCGCGCCCATCGCGCTCGAGCACCTCCACCACCCGCACGCTCTGCTCGTTGTGCAGAAACCGGCGCCCGTACTCGTCGCGCAGGATGTCGTCGAGGGCGTGCTCCCCCGCATGACCGAATGGCGCATGGCCGAGGTCGTGACCCATGGTGATGGCCTCGACCAGATCCTCATTCAGCCCCATCGCCCGTGCGACCGTGCGACCGATCGCAGACACCTCAAGCGTGTGGGTGAGGCGCGTGCGGTAGTGATCACCCTCGGGCGAGATGAAGACCTGGGTCTTGTGCTTGAGACGCCGGAAGGCCTTGGTGTGAATGACGCGGTCGCGGTCGCGCTGAAATGCGGTGCGGAGCGGGCACGGATCCTCTGCCACGCGTCGGGTCGAGTCCATCGCACGTGCGGCCCGGGGGTCGAGTGGGGGTTCCCTCACCTCAGGCGGGCTGGGGGACGGCCTGCGACAGCTGGATGGGGAACGACCACGGGCCCTGTGCGGCCTCGTCGGCCTTCCGCGGGTCGCCCACCCCGGCGATACGAACCGTGAGATTTGAGGCATCCCGGGGAATTGCGGGCCCGAGTGCAACCGCCCCCTCAACCCGATTGCCGTCGCGTGAGGCGTCGATGATGGCCGTGCGGTAACTGCGACCGTGATCATCAGTGATCTCGAGGCTCACCAGGTTGAGATGCTTTCGCTTGCGTGACTCCCCGGTCTGGATCATGAACCGCAGCCGGGCGCCATCGTGATAACGCTCGAGCACCGTGAGCGCGACAGTGACTTCACCGACCGAATCGGTCTGGTCGATGGCCACCACCCCGCGCAGCGTGCCGGGACTGAAGATGACGGCGCCCGGGAACGGCTCCACGACCTCGCTCCAATGATCCTGCTCATTTGGATTGGCCATCGGTGAGTCCTGTGCCATCTGGTGGATGCGGTCGGCGGACCGGTGCTTCCAGATGTGGGGGCACTCGCGGAACAGTGAGATGAGCGCACGGTGTGAGAACGCCTTGCCGTCGTCAGGGATGTAGATCCCGTACCGGCCCTGATCTGCACGGGTGAGCTCGATAAATGCTGCGGGAACCGACGCATGTGAGTCGTCGAGCGCCGAGTCCTCGGCGTAATGCAGGCGATCCACCTGCCAGCCGTCGACGATCAACTCGATCAGATCTCCCAGGCTGCCGAGGCGGTAACGCTCCTCAGTGGCGATGACGCGGTCCTCCGGGGTCGCGATGCGCGAGCGGTAATCGTACACCGCCCCCGCATGGGTGGGTGTGGTTAGGCAGCGGCTCCGTGGGCACCGCGTAGCGCCGCCTGACCGGCGGCAATACGGGCCACCTGCACGCGGAACGGTGAGCACGACACGTAATCGAGGCCCACGCCATGACAGAACTCGATCGATGCGGGGTCGCCGCCGTGCTCGCCGCAGATGCCCAACTTGATGTCGGGCCGAATGGGCCGTGCGTCGGCTGCGGCGATCCGGATGAGCCGGCCCACGCCATCCACGTCGAGGGTCTCGAACGGATTCGAGGTAAGCAGGTTCTCCCGCAGGTACATGCCAAGGAAGCCCTTCTCGGCGTCATCCCGCGAAAAGCCCAGAGTGGTCTGTGTGAGGTCATTGGTGCCAAACGAGAAGAACTCGGCCTCGCGGGCGATCGTGCCCGCCGTCAGGGCGGCCCGGGGCAGTTCGATCATCGTTCCCACCCGGTATTCCACGCGAGGGCCTTCGCTCATCGCCAGCACCAGCTCGACCTCGGCAACGACGATCGCGCGGGCGCGGTGGAGTTCCTCTTCGTACGCAACCAGTGGAATCATGATCTCCACCAGTGGTGCCTCGCCGGTTTCGTCGCGCACCGCGACCGCCGCCTCCATGATGGCCCCCGCCTGCATGCGCAGAATCTCGGGGAACTCAAGCCCAAGGCGCACCCCCCGGGTTCCCAACATCGGGTTGACCTCGTGCAAATCCTTCGCGCGCGCCAACTGCGCGATCACCTCCGGGTTGCGTACCCCACTTCGTACGTCCTCCGCCGCCTGCAGCGACAACTCGAGCAGGCCGGGGAGAAACTCGTGGAGCGGCGGGTCGAGAAGGCGGATGGTGACCGGCAGGCCCCGCATCTCGCGGAACAGGCCGGTGAAGTCATCCACCTGAAATGGTCGCAGGAGTGCGAGCAGGCGCCCACGCTCGTCGTCGTCCTCGCTCAGGATCATCGCCTGCACCAGCGGCAGGCGGTCGTCGCTGAAGAACATGTGCTCCGTGCGGCACAGGCCGATGCCCTCGGCACCGAACTCACGGGCCCGGCGGGCATCCTCCGGGGTGTCGGCATTCGTGCGCACCGTGAGCACGCGCACACGGTCGGCCCAGTCGAGCACCCGCATGAGGTACGGGTTTCGGGGGTCGGGATCGGTCACCGGCGCCGCCCCGGCATACACGCCGCCCCCGGTGCCGTCGATGGTGATGATGTCCCCTGGAGCGAACACCGTGCCGCCGATCGAAATGGCCTCGCCATCAAACCGCAGCGCAGACACCCCGCACACCGCAGGGCATCCCATCCCCACGGCCACCACGGCAGCGTGGCTCGTCTTGCCGCCGCGTGCGGTGACGATGCCCTGTGCCGCAATCATTCCGTGCAGGTCGTCAGGCGTCGTCTCATCGCGCACAAGAATGACCTTCTCGCCTGCCGCGCCGCGCCGCTCCGCCTCATCAGCTGTGAGCACGATCGCGCCGGTGGCCGCCCCCGGTGATGCGTTGACGCCCATCGCGAGGGGAACGAGCCCCGATATGCGTACGCCCCGGGCGTCGAGTTGAGGGAGGAGCAGTTGCGGGATCTGCGCAGGAGCGATGAGTCGCGCCAGGGCGTCGTCCTCGGTCACAAGCCCCTCGTCAACGAGATCGCATGCGATCCGCACCATTGCCAGCGCACCCCGCTTGCCATTGCGCGTCTGCAGCATGTATAGGCGCCCATCCTCAATGGTGAACTCCACGTCCTGCATATCGCCGTACGTGCGCTCAAGCAGCGCCATGGTGTCCAGCAGTTCGGTGAACGCGTCGGGGAGGATCGCCTTGAGTTCCTCGAGGGGGTGGGGTGTGCGGATGCCCGCCACCACGTCCTCGCCCTGCGCATTCATCAGGAAGTCGCCGAATGGACGCCCCCCCTCGCCCGTCGTGTTGTTGCGCGTGAAGGCCACACCGGTTCCGGACCGCTCACCGGTGTTCCCAAACACCATCCGCTGCACGTTGACCGCCGTACCCAGGTCGTGGGGGATCCCGTGATGACGTCGGTAGTCGTACGCCCGGCGGTTCTCCCAGCTCTCAAATACCGCTCGGACTGCGCCATCCAACTGCGCCCGAGGGTGCTGCGGAAATGCCTCCCCGCGGTGCTCCGCGAAAATGGCTTTGAACCGGTCGCACAGCCCGCGCAGATCATCGGCACCCAGATCGACGTCCGACTGCGCACCCCGCTCGGCCTTGAGGGCGTCGAGGGCGGACTCAAAGTGATGCCTCTCCACCTCGCACACCACATCGCCATACATCTGGATGAAGCGCCGATAGGAGTCGAAGGCGAATCGGGGATTCCCCGTGACGGTCGCCAGCCCCTCCACGCTTTCGTCGTTCAGCCCCAGATTGAGGATCGTGTCCATCATCCCGGGCATCGAGTCGCGCCCGCCGCTTCGCACCGACACCAGGAGGGGGTCGGAGGGGTCGCCCAGACGCTTTCCGGCGCTGGCCTCAAGCGCCGCGAGGTGGATGTCGATCTGATCCGCAAGCCCGTCCGGCAGCACCCGGTCCGCGCCCAGAAACGCCATGCACGCGGCGGTGGTGATCGTGAACCCGGGGGGCACGGGAAGCCCCAGGCGCGTCATGTCGGCCACGTTCGCGCCCTTGCCACCGAGGAGATCGCGCATATCCCGCGACCCTTCACTGAAGGCGTAGACCCATTTGGTCACGCCACCCGGCATCAGTCGCCGCCGGCCGCGGTAACCAGCACGGTGAAATCGGCGACGTCCGCGTAGGCCGCCTCCGCCCTGCGTACAAGGGCGTGGCGACGATCCCGATCGGCGGGATCCTCGGCGTTCACCATGACCGCCTCGAAGAAGACATCGACCGGGGCGCCCAGCGCGGCGGCGGCGGCGATGGCGGCGTCAGGGTCTCCCGCGTCGCGTGCGGCGGCAATTGCCGGCTCGGCAGCGTCGAGGGCCGCCCCAAGGGCGTCTTCATCGGCGTCACCAGCCGAGACAAACCCTGTGAGCCCCGATTCCGACTTGGCGATGATGCGACGACAGCGGGTTGCGGCCGTGGCGGCGCGGGCCAGATCGGCGTCGCCCCGTCGGGCATCCAGCGCGCGCGCCCACGAGGCCGTGGTGACCAGGCCGCCGGGCCCCGCGGCGATGGCCGCACGCACTGCGTCACCCGCAACGCCCTCCTGCCCCAGGTGGTATGCGAGGCGATCGGCCATGAACGACTCAAGCTCGACCAGCGCCGCGTCGTCGTCGAGCACCAGATCGGCACCTTGCGATCGCAGGCGGGCGAATGATGGCGGGAAGATCTGCGAAGGAAGAAGATCCCACCCACGCTCCAGCGCCAGGCGCACGATCCCCGCGGCAGCACGACGAAGTCCGTATGGGTCCTTCGATCCGGAGGGGATTTCGCCGATGAGGAATGCCCCGGAGAGATTGTCCACCTTCTCGCTCAGGGCGAGGAGCGCCCCCGCGGCCGTGGAGGGCGACGGGGAGTCGGGCCCCTCGGGCAGGTACTGCTCGGCGATGGCGACGCAGGTGGCCTCATCGCGCCCTGCCAGGCCCGCGTAGTGGCTCGCCGCAAATCCCTGAAGCTCACTGAACTCGGCCACCAGAATTGCGCCCTGATCAACCTTCGCGAGTGATGCGGCACCCTCCGCCGTGCTGCGAATACCGCCATCCACACCTGCGGCCTCAGCCAGATCACCAACGCCGGCAACCAGACGGTCGCGCTTCTGTGCCAGGGTCCCGAGGCGGGCATGGAACACGATGTCGTCAAGCCGCGCGTCCAGCTCGTCGAGTCCGCTGGCCACGTCGCGGTCGTAACTGAACGCGGCGTCCTGAAGCCGCGCGTCCAGCACGCCCTCATTGCCGCGAACGATGATGTCGGCATGTGCCGGGTCGCCATTGGACACGGCAAGGAAGATGGGCATGAGGGTGCCATCTGACGCGCGGACGGGCATGTAGCGCTGATGGCTCTGCATCGCAGTGACGAGGACCCGCTCGGGGAGTCGCAAGTGGTCGCCGGAGATGGCCCCGGTGATCACACTCGGCCACTCCACGAGGTGCACGACCTCCTCAAGCTTG
>CANJMX010000026.1 GCA_947475125.1 Actinomycetota bacterium | reverse complement strand
TGCCGCGAGCGCGATCAGCGCCACGCCCGATGCCCGTGCCGCCGTGCGGATGTCGCCGGCCTCGTCCACGGGCAGGTCGGGAATGATGATGCCGGCCACCCCTGCGTCGGCCGCGCGGCCCAGAAAATCGGATGCCCCATGCGCGATGACCGTGTTGAAGTAGGTCATCACCACCACGGGCGGGCCGCCCTTCAGCCCCTCGGCAATTGCCAGCACATCCCACGGCCGCACTCCCGCATCGAGCGCCACCTGCCCGGCAGCCTGAATGGTGGGGCCGTCGGCCAGCGGGTCGGAGAAGGGAATACCCAACTCGATGATGTCGGCGTGCTCAGCAAGGATTGCCGCGTGGCGCGCACTCGACTCAAGGTCGGGGTAGCCGCCCATGACGTACGGCACGAAGAGCGGCCGCCCGGCATCACGAAATGTGCGCGCGAGGCGCTCGGCACCGGACTCAGGCACTGGCGTCAATTCCCAGGGCAGCACCGGCCTGATCGACATCCTTGTCGCCCCGGCCGGACAAACACACCAGCACCGGGCCGGCCAGCGACGCGGCGGTGTCCCGAACGTAGGCCAGGGCGTGCGAGGTCTCAAGCGCCGGGATGAGTCCCTCAAGGCGCGAGCACTCGAGAAAGGCCGACAACGCCGCCTCGTCGGTGGCGTTGGAATACGTCACACGACCGAGGTCGCGCAAATGGGAGTGCTCCGGGCCCACGCCCGGGTAGTCGAGACCCGCCGACACGGAGTGGGCCTCTGCCACCTGGCCATCAGGGTCCTGCAGCAGGTACGAGAACGAGCCGTGCAGCACACCGGGGCTCCCCTTGGCCAGCGATGCACCATGCAGCCCATCCGGGCCCTCGCCCCCGGCCTCGACGCCCACGAGCGCCACGTCGGGGTCGTCCAGAAATCCACGGAAGATGCCGATGGCGTTTGATCCCCCACCGACGCAGGCCACGACGGTGCCCGGCAGTACCCCGACCTCGTCCAGCATCTGCGCGCGCGACTCGATGCCGATGACCGACTGGAAGTGCGCGACGATCTCCGGGTATGGAGCGGGACCAACCGCTGATCCGATGATGTAGTGCGTGTGCTCCACATTGGTGACCCAGTCACGGATGGCCTCGCTGGTGGCGTCCTTCAGCGTGCCGCTTCCTGAATCCACCGGCATCACCTCTGCTCCCAGCATGCGCATGCGGATGACGTTGAGGCGCTGGCGGTGCATGTCGGTACGCCCCATGTACACCCGGCACTCAAGGCCCAGGAGCGCAGCCGCGGTGGCCGTGGCCACGCCGTGCTGCCCCGCGCCGGTCTCGGCGATGATGCGCTGCTTGCCCATGCGCTGTGCCAGCAGCACCTGTCCAAGCGCGTTGTTGATCTTGTGCGCGCCGGTGTGGCACAGGTCTTCCCGCTTGAGCCACAGCCCACCTGGCAGGTTCCATGCCTCTTCGAGGCGCCGCGCCCGGTAGATGGGCGTGGGACGGCCGACGTAGTGGCCCAGCAGTACGCCGAGCTCGGCGAGGAACTCGGGCTCGTCGCGGTAGCGCTCAAATGCAGCGGTCAATTCGTCGAGGGCGCCGATGACGGTCTCGGGTACGTAGCGCCCCCCGTACGGACCAAAACGCATCGTGACGCTCATGCGGCCATCCCCAGCACGGCGTGACGTGCGGCACGGGCGAACTCGGCAACCAAAATAGGGTCCTTTCGACCGGGAGACGATTCGACACCACTCGCCACATCGATGATGTCGGGGCGCACGATGCGCACGGCGTCGCCCACCACCTCGGGCGTGAGGCCTCCGGCGAGGGCGAACGGGCGTGATGGGCGGTTGGCCACGAGCAGCCCCCAGTCGGCCAGCACCCCGGTGCCACCGTGGCGGCCCGGGACCGCCGCGTCAAACAAAACAAGGTCGCACTGCGCAGCATCGGCCGCCACGATGGCATCCGGGCCGTCAAGCCGCACCGCGAGGGTCACCGGCACCGACGATGCGGCCATGATGGCCGACAGGTCGCTCGGGGCATGCACCTGCACACGGGTGAGGCGGCACCGCGCGACGGCATCGGCCAGCCCCTGCGGGGTGGGATCGACGAACACACCCACTCGCTCCACGCCATCCGGTACGGCGGCCATCACGGCCTCTGCCGCCGGGCCATCGAGCGCACGCGGTCCGTGCGGGGTCATGATGGCGCCGATGGCCCACGCACCGGCATCAACGCATACCTGTACGTCGGCAGGATCGGTGAGCCCGCAGAACTTGATGCGGAGGGGAATGGTGGAGTCGGGCACGCCCGGCAGATTAGCCACCCCCGGTGCGGGGCGCATTACCATCGGACGTCGCAGCGGCGGCCAATCCAGCGCCGGGGCGCGGTACACTGCCCCGGATGTTCAACGTACCGTGCACCACCGCGACGAGGGGACTCGATGATGGCGAGCCTTCCCAACATCCGTCGCTCACGCTCGCGGGGGTCCTCCTCCGCGGCGCCCGCCCCTGACCGGGAACGACCGGACGTCCAGCGCCTGGAGGCCCACGGGCTCACCTGGCTGAACATCGAGGAGCCCACCGAGGCCGAGATCTCCTGGCTGCAGGAGAACTTTGAGTACCACCCCCTCGACCTTGAGGACGTGCTCTCGCGCAGGCGCCAGCGCGCCAAGATCGACGAGTACGACGACTACGTGTTTCTGGTGCTCCACTTTCCACGGTTCGACAAGACCACTGGACGCCTGCAGGCCGCCGAACTCAACGTGTTCATCGCCCCGGGATTGATCATCACCATCCCGAAGGAGCCGATGAAGGCCATCCGCGCACTGTGGTCGCGGTGCGAGGCCCGGGAGGACGCGCGGTTTGACTACATGTCCAAGGGCTCCGGATTTCTGCTGTACGAGATCGTCGACCAGATGTTCGACTACTGCTTTCCCATCCTCGACAAGATCGGGTTCAAGCTCGACACAATCGAGGACGCCATCTTTGAGGGGCACGGCGACTCGGTGGTGCGCGATATCTCCAATGTGAAGCAGGAGATCATCAACTACCGCAAGGTCATCAAGCCGCAGCGCCCAACGCTGCGCATGCTCGAGCGCGCAGTGCAGCGATATGCGCCCGAGGACCTCGAGATCTACTTCGACGACATCGTCGACAAGAACGAGCGCATCTGGGACTCGCTCGAGAACTACAAGGAGGTGGCCGAGGCGCTCGAGGCCACCAACGAATCCATCATCACCCACCGCCTCAACGACATGCTGGCCCTGCTCACCATCCTGTCGGCGGTGCTGTTGCCGCTCACGCTCATCACTGGCTTCTATGGGATGAACATCGACAACCTCCCATTCGCGCACAACGGCGTGGCATCCCTCATCTTCCTGCTCTTCCTGATGGTCACCCTCGCCGTCGGCGTGCTGTTCTACGTCCGTAAGCGCAAGTGGCTGTAGATCCCGGGGCAGGGCGTCAGATCATGTGGGCGCCGTGGAGGATGGCCTACGTGTCAGCTGAGAATGGTGACGAGTATGAGGGTCCGGGTTGCATCTTCTGCGACCTCCCGGCCCAGGACGATGACGTGCGCACGCACATTCTCGCCAGGGGTGAGCACTGCTTCGTCATCCTCAATGCCTACCCATATGCGAGCGGACACCTGATGGTCGTGCCCTACGCGCACCTCGATCGGCTGACCGACCTCCCAGCTCACGCCCTGATTGAGATGATGGAGTTCGCCCGCACCGCCCAGACCGCGCTCGATGGAGCCATGCACCCGCATGGCTTCAACATCGGGATGAACCAGGGGGCGGCGGCGGGAGCCGGCATCGCCGATCACCTGCACCTGCACGTTGTCCCCAGGTGGTCCGGGGACACCAACTTCATGACCACCATCGGAGATCTTCGCGTCATGCCGCAGCACCTCGATGAGACCTACGCACTCCTCCGCCCAGGGTTCCAGTCATGACCCTCATCCCCGAAGTCTTCAAGGCCTACGACATCCGCGGTCTGTACGGCACGGAGATCGATGAGGATGGTGCAGAGCGCATCGGCCGGGCATTCATCGCCGTCACGGGCGCCGCACGCGTGGCGGTGGGTCACGACGTACGCCTCTCTTCCCCGTCAATGACGGCGGCATTCATCCGTGGTGCGCTGTCAGCAGGCGCAGACGTCACCTCGCTGGGGCTCGCCGCAACCGAGATGGTGTACTTCGCGGTGGACGAGGGCGGCTACGACGCCGGCGCAATGATCACCGCAAGTCACAACCCGCCGGAGTACACCGGGGTGAAGATGGTGTCGGCAGGGGCCCTCCCCCTCTCCGGCGACACGGGCATTTCCGAAGTGGGTCGTCTGGCCCGGGCAGGGGAACCCGCCCCCGCTGCCGCACCCGGCACCGAGACGACCGATCCCGGACTGCTCAACCGCTTCGTTGACCGGTGCCTCACCTTCGTCGATCCATCGGCCATCACCGGCCTGCGCGTGGTGCTCGACGCAGCCAACGGCATGGCCGGGCTCTACCTCCCGCCGGTGCTCGATCGCATCGACATCGACGCGGTGCCGTTCTTCCTCGACCCCGACGGGCGCTTCCCTCACCACCTGCCGAATCCATTGCTCGAGGAGAACCGCGCGTTCATCGAGAAGGCCGTTGTGGACAACGGTGCCGATGTGGGAATCGCCTGGGATGGCGACGCCGACCGCTGCTTCTTCATTGACGAAAAGGGCGGGTTCGTCGCAGGCGACTTCCTCACCGCACTCCTCGCGCGCCACATCCTCGAACGCAATGGTGGCGGCACTGTGGTGTACGACCTGCGTGCATCGTGGGCGGTTCGCGACGCCATTCTCGCCGCCGGGGGTCAGGCCGACGAGTTCCGCGTGGGGCATGCCTTCATCAAGCGCCGCATGCGCGAGATCGATGCCGTATTCGCCGGGGAGGTGAGCGGCCACTACTACTTCCGCGACTTTTCATTTGCCGACACAGGGCTCATCCCGGCACTGATGATGCTGCAGATCCTTGCCCAGTCGGACGAGCCGCTGTCGCAGATGGTGGCGGCCCTTCGCGAGAAGTACCACATCTCCGGTGAGATCAACTCGACCGTTGCGGATGCCGGAGCGGCGATCGACCGCCTTCGGGCACACTATGCGGACGGCCATCAGGCCGAGGTCGACGGGTTGTCCGTCGGCTACGACGACTGGCACTTCAACGTGCGCTCGTCCAATACCGAACCCCTCCTGCGGCTCAACCTTGAGTCACTGGTGTCGGAAGCGGATATGGAACGAAAGCGCGATGAGGTGCTCGCGATAATCAGGGAGGGTTGAGCATGGCCGAGATTGAGATCGACGGTGAGATGCACCGGCTGCTGGTTGACCACGACCTGTGCATGGGCACCCGTGTGTGCATCGCACGCCTCCCGGGCGTGTTCTCAGTGGATGACGACTCCAACCTGTCGTCCGCGAGCAATGACGTACTTGACCCGGCGATCATCGCCGCGGTCCGTGAGGCAATTGACGACTGCCCCCAAGGGGCGATCCGCCTGGAGAAGTTGGGCTGACCCCCGCACCCGCTGATGCGCGCGCTGCGGTCATTCGCGGCCGCGCAATTGTCGTGCGCTACCAGCGCGGTGGCGCAGCGGCGGTTGACGGCGTGGACATCGACCTGGCACCCGGCGAGGGCCTGGTGGTGACGGGCGGTCGCGGGTCCGGCAAGTCGTCGCTGCTCCGTGCGGTGATGGGTCTTGCAGGCCCCGGTGGGGATACGACCGTGTTCGGTGCCCGCCCGGGCACTCCGGCCGCTCTGCGGCGCATCGGGTGGGCCCCGCAGGCGTGGCCGTTCACGTATGGCGTGCGCACCGGGGAGGCCATCGGAATGGTGGCGGCACTCAAGGGCTATGGCCCCGAGGAGGCCGCACGGGCAATGGATGAGGCCGGATTCACGGCTCCAGCAAAGTTCGCTCCCCTGTTGGAGATCGAAGAGGCACGCCAGGCATCGCTGGCATGCGCGCTCATCGGTACTCCTGATCTTCTGGTGCTCGACGACCCCTGGGAGTTCACCCAGACCGACACGGCGATCCGGCGGGCACTCGATCGTGGGGCTGCGGTGCTGGTGGCATCATCCGACCCGGGCGGACTTCCCGGCATTCTCGGCGTGTCCATCACGCTCAAGGACGGGCGGCGCGTATGAGCCCCACCAGCGCCCTGTCCATCATCAGCAGCGTCGAATTTCGCGCCATCATTCGACGGCGCTGGTTCCTCGTCACCATCGCGGTTGGTGCGGCCCTCATTGTGACGGGCACGATTTTTGCCGGTGGCCGGGACGGTGTCCCCCGATTTGATGCCCTGCGCGCGTGGACCCTTGCCGTCGAGGTGATCGGCGGGCTCGTGGTGAGCGCGTGCCTCGGGGCCAGCGTGGCAAATCGCGATGCCGACGGCGGCTGGTTCGGACTGCAGGTGGCCACGGGCACCACCCGGGCCGTCGTGACGCTCGGGCGTGTGCTCGGTCGCGTACTGGTACTGGTGGCGACATTCGCAGTGTGGATGGCGCTGGCCTGGCTGTGCGGCCTGCTCATCGGCAACGGCTCCGACTGGCCACTGGTGGTCACCGGGTTCGCCGGCATCGGCAACATGCTCGTGGTGCTTACCGTGGCTGCCCTGTGCAGCGTCGCGCTGGGTCCCGTGTCATCCGGGGTGATGGGCGTGCTCGCATACATCTTCTCCCAGGCGCTGGTGAACATGTCGTCGGCAGCAGAGGCCGGCGTAATCGGCACGTCGTGGTCGGGCCTCATCAGGTCGCTCTACTTCATCTTCCCGCGCGGCATCGTGTCGCCCCTCGTCGCCGACCTGCAGGCCCGCGACGTGGCGGGTCTCGCCGCCCCGCGCGTTGAGGTGAACGGCAACATCGTGTTTATCCAGCCCGCGTCGTGGGCCACGGTCATCTGGACGCTCGGCTGGTGCGTGGTGCTGGCTCTGGCCGCGGCGGGCGCCATGCGCCGACGTGCGCTCTCCTAGCGACCCGTGCTTACATAGGCGCACGGCCTCGGCGGAGCCACCGCTGGCCCACACAGGGAGTCCTCCTTTGCCTCACCTTCCCCTGAGCCGACGCGCGACGCCCCTCGCGCTCGCGTCCGCGACCGCCCTTCTCGTCTGTGCGGGGACCGGCCTCGCCGGCATGCCAGCCGCATCATCCACTGTCAGCGGTCCTCAGCAGAGTGTTTTCGTTGAGCCCGACGACGGGGGCGTGACAATCATCAACGCCATCGACTCCGCGCGAACCAGCGTGGATGTTGTGAGTTACGACTTCGGTGGACCGAACGTGGTTGGCCAGCCCGGTGCGGAGGGGGCCCTCATGCGGGCCGTCGAGCGCGGTGTAAACGTGCGGGTCATCTTCAACTCGGGGATGGTTGACCCGAACTGCCTCGGTCTCGCCGCCGACAGCCAGGCCATCTGCGCATGGAACCCGAAGGCCGACACGGCCTACGCCACCCAGGCGTCGCTCGAGGCTGCTGCGGCCATGCCGGGGGCCGGGAAGGTGCGGGTGCAGTTCTCGTCGCAGAACTTCCAGATCACGCACCAGAAGACGATCGTCATCGATGGTGCCGATAAGAACGGCAAGGCGCTGCCCACCGGCAAGCTCCCGCGTACCGCCAAGGCCCTGGTGATGACCCTCAACCTTCAGGCCTTTCCCTCGCTGTGGGGCCAGCGGAGCGTGAGTGAGTACAACGCGATCACGAAGCACAAGACGCTGACGCTGGTGAACCCGGATTACCTGACCAACCCCGCAGGCGCATGCGCGCTGGCCGAGGCGTCGGCTGGCGGGCACCAGCCCTGCGGAGTTGAGTGGGCGGCTCGTGACTTCGGAATGGTCGTCACCATGCCGGCGCTCATCAATCGCATCGAGTCGGTGTTTACGAGTGACCAGCGTTGTGACGGCGCATCAGTCACGAACAATCTGCTGAAGACAACGATGCCCGACACGTGGTCGAACGGAACCCTCCAGGCCAACAACCTGTATCCCAATGCCGCCACCGGGGGGTACCAGACCTCGACCACGCTCCAGAAGAGCCCGCAGGGTAACGACCGCTCGCGGCAACTGGGGCTGATCAACCACGCCACCAAGCAGCTTCTCGTCTACAACGAGGAGATGCAGGACCAGCAGGTGATCAACGCACTCGTTGCCGCCGCAAAGCGCAAGGTCGATGTGCGGGTCGTGATGGCCGGACAGGTGAATGGCTACAACAGCTGGGCAGTGGGCTTCAATCAGCTCACGGCGGGTGGCGTCAAGGTGTATCTGATCGACGACACCAAGCCCGGGAGCCTCTACGTGCACGCGAAGGCCATCATCAGCGACGGCCGCGACGGGTTCCTCGGGTCTGAGAACTTCGGCACGGCGTCGATGAACTGGAACCGTGAGCTTGGAGTGATGTTCACCGCGCGCTCCCACCCGGATCAGGCCACCTACCCGAGCCTGCCCAGCAAGCAGGGGGTCACGTTGATCACCAACGCCTTCTGGAGCGACATGTCCAAGGCAATGGCACAGAGCGGCTCGTGGCCCGTGGCGAGCATCGTCCCGGTGCCCGAGGCCAGTTACCCCAAGAGCCCGGTCCTCAACGACTTCCCCATGGCATGCCTGAGGCCGGTGGGCGGCAACCTGTTCACGCCGTCCCTGCCGCAGCGCACGCTGCCGCCGCCCGCTGACGAGCAGCCGGCCAGCTGATTACACGACCCAGCAGGCCCCGTCCGGGGCCCGGGCAACGCGACTACGCGGTGACCGGCTCCCGGACCATGCGCTCGTAAAGCGTGTCCCGCTCCACGGGCTGCTTGCCCCCGGCACGCACCAGATCGCAGATGCGGTCCTGGGTGAGCCCGAGCGGCGTCTGCACGGTGGTGGCGTGCGCGATGCGCTCCTCGGTAAGGGTGCCCGAGAGGTCGTCGAGCCCGTAGGTGAGGGCCTCCGACGTGATCTCCTCGCCCAGCATGACCCAGTGCCCCTTGATGTGGGGGAAGTTGTCGAGCACCAGGCGCGAGACGGCGATCGTGCGCAACTTCTCCTCGCGCGAGGGACCAGGCAGATAGGCGAACTCTGTATTGCCGGGCAGGAACGGCAGCGGGATGAACGCCTGGAAGGCGGCCGGCTGCTGCTCGCTGAGGGCCTCATCCTGCACCTCGCGCAGTTGCACCATGTGGTCCACCTTCTCGGCCGGCGTCTCAAAGTGGCCGAAGAGCAGGGTGGCGTTGGTGCGCATGCCCATTCGGTGGGCGTCGCGGTGAACCTCCAGCCAGGTGTCTGACCCGACCTTGCGGTCGGCAATGATCTTGCGTACCCGGGGGCTGAACACCTCTGCCCCGCCACCGGGCATGGTGTCGTGGCCTGCGGCCATGGTGCGCTCGAGCGCCTCACGGTGATCCACCTTGGCCAACTTCGCGCAGAAGTCGATCTCCACGGCGGTGAGTGCGGTCAGTGCCACGTGCGGCAGGCTGGCCTTGAGCTCGCGGAAGAGCTCCTCGTAGTACTCGAGGGTGAACTCCTTGGTCATGCCACCCACGATGTGCAGCTCGGTGATTCCGAGATCCGAAAGCTCCTGCGCGCGGTCCACCAGTTGGTCGACCGAATATGCGTAGGCCCGGGGGTCGTGATCGGTCCACACCGCAAATGCGCACAGTCCGCAGCCCACCACGCAGATGTTGGTGGGGTTGAGATGCGCGTTGACGTTGTACGTCACCGCGTCGCCGTGCAGGCGTCGTGCCACCTGATCGGCGGCGGCCCCGAGGTCGGCGAGGGGGGCCTGCTCGTAGAGCGCGACGGCCTCGTCGGCGGTAATGCGCTCGCCCTCGGCGGCGCGGGTCAGGATTGCGTCAATCATGCGTCTGACGCTAACACGGCAGCCCGGTACCCCCGAGGGTCATCTGCCCTGTGCACACCGTGCATTCGACGCCCTCCAACGACCTACGATGCAGCCATGGCGGAGCATGCACTCAAGGAATGGGCATCAGTCATCGCCGCGATGCTCGCCGGCGAGCAGGTGGTGATGCTGCGAAAGGGCGGCATCGGCGAGAAGCGCTTTGACGTGCCCCATCAGCAGTTCTTCCTGCTTCCCACCCACCTGCACCAGCGCCCCGAACTGCTGACCCCCGATGCACGCGACACCTACGCGGCCGATCTGGCCGTGCGCGACGAGCCCGGCCGAAATCTCATCACCGCCTGGTGCGAGGTGCACGAGGTGCACCCGATCAGCGAGCAGGCCGAATTGGACGCCCTCGACGGCTTCCATGTGCTGGGAGCCGACTACGCGCAGTCGCGGCTCAAGTGGCGTCCCCGGCAGCCGCTGATGGCCGTGGTGGTGCGCGTGCACCGGGTCACCCCGACCATCGATCTGGAGATGACCGAGGAGATGGGTGGATGTGTGTCGTGGATCACGCTGCCCGACAGCGTGCCGACGCCCTCGGCGGCACCGGTGCTGGATGACGCGCAATTCACCGCACTGGCCACCGCCATCGCCGATGCGCTTGCCACCGCGGCACCGCACGGCGCCTCGGCCGCCGCGCCGCTCGGATAGCCTGCCGTCATGGCGTACACGGATGAATTCGACGCGGTTGTGGCCGAACTGGCCAGCGATTGGGCCTTCTTCGAGTGCTACATCACGGTGGACGACCCGCTGCGGCTGTCAGACGCGCGTGTGGCGCTCGCACGGGCGAACGGGCGACCCATCCGCATCTCGGGCGATCACGACTTCGAGGTGACCGTGGCGCACGATCATGGCCGGGGCGCACGTGCCGGCGTCGTGCGATCGGCCCTTCGCACCCTCGACGATCTGGGAATCGCCGGTCGTATCTGGCTCGGCGCGGCATACGACGACCTTCGCCCCGCCCCCGCCCACCGCTACGGACCGTAGGCACTGATGTACCGCGATGAGGATGACCTGCAGCTGCTCACCGAACTGGCGGGTGTGCTCGACCAGGTGGTGATTGAGGCCGGGCTGTCGTCTGGCAGCTACCTGCTGCTGCGTGAGCTTGCGGCCGATCCCGATGGGCGGAGCCTCCCCCAGCTGGCTGAGATCTTCGGGACCGACACCGACGAGATCGCCAGCGCAGCGGGATCCCTCACCACCGCGGGCATCACCGCGGTTGAGGGCAGCAACGTGGTGGCCACAGGCGTGGGCCGTCAGGTGGCTGAGCAGATCGAAAGCGACGGCAACGTGGCCATGCGCGAGTACGTGCTGGAGCGCCCGCACACCGCGACCGTCTACGGCCTGGTGGCATCAATGCAGGCGGGGCGGTTTACGGTGACCGACCTCCTCGAGTTCCTCATGGAACCCGACGAGGACGACGCCGAGGACTAGGCCGGGGCGTCCACCCGCGCCGGTGACCCCGGGGCGTATGGGCCCGCGATGATGATCCACAGGATGTTGCCGATGAGGCGCAGCACGGGCGAGACCCGGGCGATCGCACCTGAGCGCGTCAGGGGTCATGGGTAGCCTCGCTGCATGCGCGCACGTGAAATCCCGGGCACCGGCATCACGGTGTCCGAAATCGGCTTCGGTGCCGATGCTCTCGCTTCCGGGTGGTGGGGTGACCACGGCGACGACGAGGCAATCCGTCTGCTGCATGCCGCGCTCGACCGGGGCGTGACGCTGTTCGACACCGCCGACCGCGACGGGGATGGCCGTGTCGAGTCGATTCTGGGCCGCGCATTCGCCGACCGGCGCGCCCGCGTGGTGCTTTCCACCAAGGTGGGATACGACTGGCGAAACGCCGAACCCACGGGCCGTACCAAGCGGGCCATGCCCCAGGACTTCCGGCCAGATCGCATCCGCGATGCGGTTGAGGACAGCCTGCGCCGGATGGACGCCGACTACCTGGACATCTGCGAGCTGCACCATGCCCCGCGCCGTGTGCTCGCCGACGAAGCCGTGCTCGACACGCTTGACGCCCTCGTGAATGAAGGGAAAGTGCGGGCCTTCGGTGCAGCGATCCCCGCCGGATCCCGGCCCGGCGATGGGCGTCGGCTCATCCGCGCCAAGCGGGTGCCGGTGCTCGACGTGGAGATCAATCTTCTCGATCACGACCCCGGTGCCGAACTGGCAGGGCTCGCCCAGGCGTCCGGTGCATGCGTCATCGCGCGCAGGCCACATGCGTGGGGCCTCCTTGAGGGCAAGTACACCACCGAGACGACGTTCCCACCCACCGACCCGCGAGCGCACCTCAGCCGGGAGTGGCTCCAGAGCGGCCTCGCACAGGTGGCCACGCTCGGATTCCTGGCCGAGGGCCGCCCGTGGACGCTGGCCCAGGCGTCACTGCGATGGGTCCTCGACCGCCCCGGTGTGGCGTCAGTCGTGGCCGTCATCCACTCGGAAGAGCAGTTGCACGAGTTCACGCACACGCCGGATCTGCCGCCGCTCGACGCGGCGGATCTCGCCCGCATCGAAGATCTCATCGGGAGCGGGTTCGTGCAGGCACCCGAGGCGGCGGATGATGCGGAGAGCAGCGAGAACACCCCCAATGCCGGGGTGCCGACCGACGGCACGCCCCATGACGCCGTGGTTACCGCAGCGGTGTGATGTGGGCCGCGGTCATCTCGTCGGCCCCCTCCCCGATTGCATCCATTCCCGCCGCGATGACGCCGCCCAGGGCGTCAGCCAGCCCCGCCGCGGCCGCAGCCGACTCGACGGCGCCCAGCGCGCGCACGAAGTCGGGCGCGAGTTCATCCTGCCGTGCCACAAGCGGCTCAGTGGCGCCCACGAACGACGCGTAGGCGGCCCGCGCCCGGTCCTGGCGCGCGATGGCGTCGTCGAGGGCGACCAGCGATGCGATCACCCGAAGCGGGTCCTCGCGCCAGTCGGCCAGTTCGCCCGCACACACGCCGGCGCGCCGTAGGGCATCCATTGCCACGGCGATGTCGGCCTGCCACGGCGCAAGCCCCTCAACCGCCGGCGCGAGCGCCCTGAGGGCATCCGGGTCGATCAGGTGCTCGGCGCTCTCCACCACCAGGGCGACGCGGGCGATCTCATCAACCCGGGCGCGCGAGGTCTCGGGCTCCATGTCGTCACGCAGGCACAGGAAGGCGGGCCCCTCAAAGGCCACCAGATACGACCGCCCGCCCGTGCCGGGCTCAACCGGACGCAGGCCGATAGGAGCGTCGTCGTGCACATCCATCGCCGCCGCGATGGCCGACTCGAGATCGGACGAAAGCCGGTGCAGGGGATCACTGCTCATGCCATGCCCCCGGTGCTCCCGGCGTAAACTCGCGACCCGTGAATGCCCCTACCCCACCCCGTGCCGCCGATCTGGCGGTCGTGCTCCCCGACGTGCTGGTGGCCCGCGGGTACACCGACAAGGTCGGAGAGGGCACACGTGCCGGCGTGATGCTGGTGCTGTTTGACCACGACGGCGCACCGCATCTGCTCCTGACCAAGCGCACCGATCACCTCGTGCACCATGCCGGTGAGGTAGCCCTTCCGGGGGGCCGCTTTGAGGATGGCGACGCCGACCTTCTGGGCACGGCGCTCCGGGAGACCGAGGAGGAGATCGGTGTTGCCGCACAGTCGCTCACCGTGCTGGGACGTCTCGACGATGTCGGCACGATGGTGTCGGGCTTCACGGTGCGCCCCTGGATCGCGTATCACGCGGACGGTCGCCCTGAGATCGTTGTGCAGGAGAGCGAAATCGCACGCGTGATGGAGGTGCCGCTCGCTGACGTGCTCGCGGCGCATCGCAACATCCCCGCTGTCCCTGATGCGTCCACGTTGCGGTACCCGCTGATGGGCGAGGACGTCTGGGGGCTCACGGCGCGCATCCTCCACACGTTCTCTGAGGTGGTGCAGGGCGCCAACCGCTAGAGGGTGGCGCGCTCGACCTCGAGCGAGGGCCGGGCCGGAAGGTCCGCCTCGCCCGCCGAGCCGCCCTGACCATCAATGGCCAGCGCCTCGAGACGTACGATCTGGGCGACGATCTGAGGAATGCGTGGGTGCCCGTCCGGAAGGGTCTCCCCGTAGGCGCGGACCCGGTCACGTATCTGCAGCGCGAAGTGCGGCGTGGCCGCCC
>CANJMX010000025.1 GCA_947475125.1 Actinomycetota bacterium | reverse complement strand
CATTGACCTGCCGAGTCTCCCCTACGAGACAGTGGCCGCCACCATCGCCGACTGGACCGCGCGCGGCGTGCTGAAGCGCTACGACGACCCGGTGATGATCGCCTGGACCCAGGAGTTCGACCTGCCCGATGGCAGCCACCGAACCCGCAAGACCCTGGTGGCCGCCGTGGGTGCCGAGCCGTACGAAACCCGTGTGGTGCGTCCGCACGAGCGCACGCATGCAGGCCCCAAGGAAGAGCGCCTGCGGCTGATGAACGCCACCAAGGTGCAACTCTCGCCCGTGTTCGGCCTGTACCCCGATCCGGCCGGCGACGCCTGGACGGCAGCGGCCATCACCGGCGAGCCCGAGGCAGTGATCACCGATGATGACGGCACCGTGCACCGCCTCTGGACCATTCATGATCCCGCACGCCTTGCCGCCATCGAGGAGGCCCTCAAGGGGCGGTGGATCCTCATCGCCGATGGCCATCACCGATACGAGACGGCTCTGGCCTACCGCGACGAGCGTCGGGCCGAGGATGGCGACGGAGATGATGAGCGCCCGTACGACTTCGTGCTGATGGGCCTCACCTCGCTCAACGACGACGGCCTGGTGGTGCTGCCCACCCACCGCGTGCTGAAGGAGTGGCCAGACGGGGCCGAGAGCCTTCTGGACGTGACGCCGCTCGACAACGATCTGGCCGCGCTGCAGGCGGCGCTTGACTCCGCGCCAGCCGACCTTGTGGCCGCAGGTCTGGTGCTCGCCGACAGGGCAATGCTCCTGACCACCCGTCGCAGGGGCACGGCAGCAGCCGAACGACTCGACCTGGCCGTGTTGGAGCGTGACCTGCTGGTGCCGGCATTCGGTGGCGATCAGGCCCATCTGGCCCACGAGGGGATCCTCACCTACACCAAGGATGCCAAGGACGCATGGGACACCGTGCGGTCCGGCCGCGCCAAGGCCGCGCTCATCGTGCGCCACATCCCCACCGATCAGGTGGCGGCTGTGGCTGACGAGGGCGGCGTCATGCCCCAGAAGTCCACCTACTTCTTTCCCAAGATCCTCTCAGGCGTTGCCTTCCAGCCCCTGGCCGACTGACCCCGGCGACGCCGCCTGGGTGGACATCGTCACGCGGGCGGCCGATCGGGCATCCGCGGCAGTGGCCGCGATCCCACCCGACGAGCGCGGCACCGAGGTGGGGCGTGGCAAGGGGGGCGATACCACCCTGGTGATCGACCGCGATGCCGAGGCGGCGATCGTTGAGGTGCTGGAGCAGGCGCATGCCGACGGCGTGCGGTTTAACCTCATCAGCGAGGAACTCGGCACCAGGTCATTTGATGGTGATGGCACGCTGGTGGTGGTGGACCCGATCGACGGCAGCCGGAACGCCCGACGCGGACTCTCGGAGTTCTGCATCTCCATCGCGGTCTCCGACGGCCCGCGGCTGTCGGACGTGCGCATTGCGTTGCTCAGGCACCTCGGTACCGGTGAGACCATCGTCGCGGTGCGCGGCCAGGGGGTTCGGGTCAATGGCATGCCGCGCATCGAGCGCGCCTATCGCGGCCTGTGGCTAGCTGTGGTGGAAGGTGCATCGCCACGCCGCCTCGCCGGCGCCATGCCCCACCTCGCGCATGTGAGCCGCATCCGCAGCCTCGGTTCGCTGGCGCTGTCGATGGCATACGTCGCACTCGGTCGCCTTGATGGCCTGGCGGTATTGCGACCGGGGCGCATCGTGGATATTGCTGCGGCCGCGCTCATCGCCGCCGAGTGCGGGGTGATCGTTGTCGATGAGGACGGCGCACCGCTGGATGCGCCCCTCACCATGGAATGGCGGGGCGCGTTCTCCATCGCCCGCGTGCCCGAGGACGTGGATGACCTGGTGGCCGCCACGCGGGGGGGCCTGGAGGCAGGGCGCCACTGATGAGCCACCAACGCGACGCCGATGATGCCGCGGTGCGAGCCGTGTATGACAGCCAGGCGCGCCTCACGCGCAAGGTGGGTAGGGGCATGCTGGTGTTCGCAATCGTGTGGGTACCGGCGCTGGTCATCGTGCCCGGGGTGTTCAAGCAGGGCGCCATCGCATCACTCCTCCTCGCCACTGTGGCCGCCACGACAGTGATGATCATCATGGAGCGCACGTGGCTGGGGCCGCGCGACCGCGAACGCGAACGCCGCGCCCGGTTGCCGCCGGCGCCAGGGCAGCACCCGCCTGATCCGGCTGGCGGGATCGAGGGTCTGATCGAACGGATCTCGGGTCGCGTTCGCAGGTAACCGCGATACGCTCTTAGCGTGCCGATGTACGCTCAGAGCGAACAGCAGGTGGGAAACCTCGTCGGGGAGACACTTCGTGCCCGTCGCGAGGAGTCCGGTCTGTCGCTCCGCGCGGCCGCCGAACGCGCTGGCATGAGCCCGGCGCACCTCTCGGAGGTTGAGCGGGGGCTCAAGGAGCCGTCCCTCGGGGCGCTTCAGCGCATCGCCGACGCAGTCGGTGGCGGGGCCGGCGAGGTCTTCCTCGATCTGGCCATCGCGCTGGGCGCCGCACCTCCACGCCCGGTCCGCCACCCGGTCGGGTTCGCACCCGATCCCCGGGCGGAGATCGACTGGGCCGTTGAACGCCTGCACCAGGAGGACCTCCGCGCGGTCGCGGCCTTTGGCGCATTCCTCGCATCGCAGAACCAGAACCGATCAACCACAGAAGGAGTCATCACCGCATGAGCCCACTTATTCCGATGGTCATCGAGCAGACCGCCCGCGGCGAGCGTTCGTTCGACATCTACTCGCGCCTGCTCAACGAGCGCATCGTCTTCCTGGGCACCCCGGTGGACGACCAGATCGCCAACCTCATCGTGGCCCAGCTGCTGCACCTGGAGAGCGAGGATCCCGACAAGGACATCTCGATCTACATCAACTCGCCGGGTGGGTCGGTATATGCCGGCCTGGCCATCTACGACACCATGAACTTCATCAAGCCCGATGTGCAGACCATCTGCTGCGGTATCGCCATGAGCATGGGTGCACTGCTGCTGGCCGGAGGCGCACCGGGCAAGCGCATGGCGCTTCCCAACAGCCGCATCCTCATCCACCAGGTGCTGTCGGGCTTCAGCGGCCAGGCCACTGACATCGAGATCCACGCACGCGAGACCCTCAACCTGCGTGCCCGCCTCGACCAGATCCTTGCCCAGCACACCGGTAAGACCGAGGAGCAGATCCACCAGGACTCCGAGCGCGACCGCTTCTTCACCGCGCAGGAGGCTGCCGACTACGGCCTCGTGGACCGCGTGATCGAGTCGCACTAGGCACACCCCACTCAGGAGTGCGGCCAGACGGCCCCGCTCCTCGCGCACACACATCGAGGGGGCTCAGCGTGCTGAGCCCCCTCTGCGTTGCACCCATCGGTCCCCCCGGTAACTACCGGACGATGAACTGCTGGACCCGATTGCCCACCTTGCTGGGCTTCATGACCAGATCGGGTTTCGTGATGCTCACGCCGACCAGCCGTGCACCCTTCGGCACCGACGCAAGGCACAGGTCGTGCATGTTGTCGTCCAAAGCCGGATTGGGTACCCCGTTGGTGGCGTGATCGAGCAGGTCGCCGAGCGCGATCGGGGTGATGGACTGGCGGCGCCCGGATGGCAGGCGGAAGATGGCGCGGTACGCCAACGTCGTGCTGCGCCCCACCTCGCCCGGCGGGGAGTCGGGGTTGCTCGAGTAGGCGTTGATGCCGTTTGACCACATCACGCGCACAAACGCGGTGCCGGCGGTGCAGCGGTTGGGATCGGTCGCGTAAAGGTCAGCGAGGAGCGGCGTGAGCATCCACGCATCCACGATGGCGGGCGGATCGGCAACGTCGGTGATGGTGAGTGGCGCGAGCCCCGTGACCGGGCGCCATCGCGTCGCGCCGATGGGCTGCCCCTGAAGTGCACCCACGATGCGCAGTTGCACTGGCCGTACCTTGACGGCCGGGTCGGCGGTGCCCTCGTCGAAGTTCCCAATGAGGTTGATCGTCTGGCGCTCATCCGGCTCATTGGGGGGGTACATCAGGGCGCACACCGGAGTGGCCACCGAGCCATCCTCGCGCACGATCTCAAAGTCAGTGGGCCTCACCGATGCCGGGCGGATGAACCAGTTGAACGTGACGGGGAGGTTGTCGTAGATCGGGTCGGTGTTCGGGCACGCCAGCAGGTCGATGCTGCCCATCTCGGTGCTCAGCACCTTGAGTCCCCCCGGTGCCGCGAGCGCAGGGCCCGACATAGCGACGGCGCCACCGATTGCCACGAGGGCGATGGCTCCGCGCGCTGACCACATCTGGACGGCTCGTGCGTTCATGGGGGCTCCTTGGTGTCTCACAGCAAGATCAAGTGAATACGGTATCCCACCGGGCCTCGCCGCTCCGAGGCGCCGGTCTGCGCTCCCCGCGTGTGGATCTCGGCCCATGGGCGGCACTCGTCCGCACTGCCGGGCGCGTGATGATGGGGCCGGCCCCTCGTGCCCGTCACCAGCCGCAAGGAAGGGACGGGTGACCACCGGCGTGGCCGCGTGACATACCTACCCTATTGGGAGTGATCAGCACCGCCGCCATCCATGCCCAAGGACTCGGGAAGTCGTACGGGTCGGATGTGATGGCGCTGGAAGGTATTGACCTTGAGGTGGCGCACGGCGAGCGCCTCGGTTTTCTGGGCCCCAACGGCGCGGGCAAGACCACCTTCATCCGCCTGGCGCTTGGAATCCTCTCCCCCACCACTGGCACCGTGGCCATCAACGGGCACGACCTGGCCACCGATCGCATGGCCGCGCTCACCGATGCCGGATATGTGCCCGGTGACCTCGGACTGATCCGCGAGGTGTCCGGGCGGCGCATGCTCGATGCCCTGGCCCGCCTGCACCCCCGGCCGCCCGTGCTGCGCGACCGCCTGCTGTCGGCGCTCGACCTCGATGACCACACGCTCGGCAAGCGCATCCGCGACTACTCCACGGGTATGCGGCAGAAACTGGGCCTGGTCGCAGCACTGCAGCACGACCCCGCCGTCATCATCCTTGATGAGCCCACATCCGGACTCGACCCGGTAATGCAGGCGCGCCTGCTCGAGATGCTGGAGGAGCGCGCGCGCGCCGGGCGCACCGTGTTCTTCTCCAGCCACGTGCTGGGCGAGGTTGACGAGTTGTGCGACCGCGTCGCCATGGTGCGCGATGGCCGACTGCTACTGGTACGCGAGGTGGCCGAACTCCGTCGCGCCCGCGTGCGCACCGTCGAGGTGCTGTTCGATGGGGATGTGGACCCTGCCGCCTACCGCGTGGACGGCATCGCCGACCTGCGCGTGGAGGGCCACGTGCATCACTTCACGCTCGCGGGCGATCCGGGCCCGCTGCTCACCCGGCTGGGGGCGCTGTCGCCGCGCGACGTCACCATCGAGGCTGCTCGTCTGGAAGATGTCTTTCGCGCGCTCTACCTGGGAGACGCCGACTGATGCGCGTGGTGCTCGGGCTCACACTTCGCCGGTCACTTCGGCGCACCCTCCTGCTGGGCATGGCACTCGGTGCATTCCTCTTTCTGGTGGGGCTGTCGTACGCGTCGGTGGGGCAGAACCACATACGCAGCATGGTGGAGTCGCTGCCGCCGGCGATCCGTGCCTTCGTGCAGGGGGCTGATCTCGCGAGCCCGGCGGGGTATCTCGGTGCCGGATTCATCCACCCCATCACGCTCGCGCTCCTGGCCACCACCGCAATCGCGGCGGGTGCGGCATCAGCCCGTGACGTCGAGCACGGAGTCGCCGAGCTGCTGCTGTCACGTCCGCTGCGGCGCACCGCGTGGATCGGGGCCGAGCTGATCGCCATGGAGGTCTCACTGGCCATCGTCACGGTGCTTGGCACCATCGGTGCATTCATCGCGGTGGGCACCATCCAGGACCTCGGCACGGTGCCCTATGGGTCGGTGGTGCTCACCGCGCTCACCATGTTCCTGCTGTTCAGCGGCATCGGCGCCATCACGGCGCTGGCCGCGTCGTTCTCGCGCACCGGGGCCCGGGCCATCGGCCTGGGCGCGGGCGTCGCGCTCATCTTCTACGCGCTCGACTATCTCTCACAGATCTGGAGCGTGGCGGAGCCATTCGGCCCGATCTCACTGCTGCACTGGTACCGGCCGTCCAATGTGCTGAGCACAGGGTCCGTACCCGCTTCGAGCTGGCTGGTGCTCATCGGGGTCGCCGTGGTGGCATCCGGCCTGGCCCTGCTGGTGACCTCACGGCGCGAAGTGGCGCCGTGAGGTCACGCGTGCACTAGGGGGCCAGCGAGCCCGTGGGCCGGTGGCTGGCGGCGACGCTCTTGAACGCTGCCAGCGACGGCTTGCTGCCACCGCTGTTGAGAAACAGACCACCCGGCCAGTTGGGGTTGTCCTGCACCTGAAACCACATCACCAGCGGCACGCGGCTGCTCTTGACCACTGGCAGGGCCCAGATCTGCTTCAGGTAGGTGGCCTGCTGGCTGGGCGTCACCGACACCGTGCGGTACGGCGTCTTCGCCGTGGTGTACGACGACTCAGTGACGTAGATCTTCTTCGATGAGCCACCCGGCAGCGTGTTGACCGCCTGGATGACCTTGTCGAATGTGGACCACGATGGGATCGCATTCGTCTGCGTGTTTGGCGCCGCAGCCGGATAGATGTGCTGCGAGATCGCGTTGTACGTCTTCATGCCGGCCTTCTTCAGGTCGGCGTACCAGTCGATGGTGCCGCGACCTGTGGAATCGCTCTTGCCCTTCGGCCCGGTGACCCCGGCAATGACGATGGCATGCGGGTTGGCCGCCCGCACCACCGGCGTGGTGAGGTTGACCATCTGCGCGTACTTCTTGCCCGCCAGGGGTGTCTTGCCCTTGTACTGCGGCCGCATATACAGCTGCAGGTTGGGCTCGTTCCACACTTCGTAGTTCTTCACCATCACCGGACCAAAGCCCGGGATGTTGGTCTTGCCGTTGTAGCGCGTGGCCACCGCCTGCATGAAGTTGGCGTAGTCCTTGGCATTGACCGGGCCGTTGGCGTTCCATGTGGGCTGGCCGGTGGACTTTCCACCGGTGGCCCAGGCCGGGCCGTTCCACGTGGTGACGATGGGCGTGATGCCGGCCGTCTGCAGCTGGCTGAACATGGTGTCCGACCATGTCCAGTCGTACGCGGGATCATTGTGGTCCGTTGGGTTCGCCGGGCGCACAGGGGCTCTGGAACCCCAGTAGAGGTCAACGCGTGTGACCTTGGTACCGGTGGCCTTCAGGGTGTCGACGCGCGCCTGAAGGTCAGCAGGGGCGGTCACAGGCATACGGTCGTCCTGCACACCTGCAGCCGCGCCCATGGCAGATGCCACGGGAATGGCAAGGATGACGGCGGCCGTCAAAAGACCAGTGACAGGGGTTCTCACGTGCTCACTCCATACAATCGGGGACGACCGGAGGCTAGCAACGGGTTCCGGTGAGCCCAGCCACGACGGGTCCCCTGTGTCATCCACCCCGGCGCTCAGCAAAGAATGCACGCAGAAGGGTGGCCGATTCGGCGGCGAGAACCCCCTGCTCAACGGGAATACGCGTGGGCAGGCGTGGATCGCGGAACAGGTCGATCACGCTGCCGGCCGACCCCGACACCGGCTCAGGGGCTCCCCACACCACGCGCTCCGGTCGCGCCTGAAGGATTGCCCCAGCGCACATGGGGCATGGCTCGAGCGTGACGTACAACGTGGCCCCCACCAGACGCCACCCACCAAGGGCGATGGCGGCATCACGGATTGCGAGCACCTCGGCATGCGCGGTGGGGTCCTGGCGAAGCTCACGCTCGTTGCGACCGCTGGCGATGATCTCGCCATCGCACACCACCACGCACCCGACGGGCACATCGCCATGGTCGGGGGCGCGCCGGGCCTCGTCCAGCGCGCGGCGCATCCAGCGCTCGTCATCAGGCGTCATGGTCCCTCCCTGCCGGCGCTGCGCACCGGGGTTCCGGTGGCGTCGAAGGCCACGGCAAACCGCTGGGCCAGCACCCCCGGATCGCGCGCGAGAGTGGCGGCGGCGGCGCGGGCGGCGGCGGCGTCGAGGCCCGCGATCGCCAGCAGCGCGCCATCATCAGGGGTCGCACTCACCGGAACCAGCACTGCAACCGCTGATGCCCCATCCACCGGGCCCAGCACTCCACCGCCCGGGGGAATGAGCACCACACGTCCATCCACAATTCCGCCTGCCAGGTGATGGCCGCTCGGGTCGCCAGCGATGTCCCGCCACGTGGCGTCGCGGGTGGCCAGCGATGCATCGGTGCCGACTCGCACCCGAAAGATTGCCGGGCCGGTTACAACGGTGGCCCCGGCTGCGCGCAACGCGCCGGCCAGCGGTGGGTCGGCCGATACCCGCGGGGCCAGGTGCACGAAGGGCTCGGGCCACGAGCCCACCACACCGCGGATGCTCAAGGCGCCCGACCAGCCGTGGTGATCCCACCACGCCACGTCGCCATCTCCGAGCCTCACCTGGGCCGCACCCACGGGTGACTCGATGCCATTGGTGTAGAAGAACCAGTCGGCAGGCGGTGACGTCTCGATGCCACGGCCCAGCATGGATGCCACGAAGCCGCCGCCGTAGGCAGTCTCCACGGCGGTCACCGAGCGCAGGCCGTCAATCACCGAGCTCCCCACCGATACCGGGGCATCCAGCAGGGATGTTGACCCGAAGTCGGCGGTGGCCACGATGCGCGCCGATGCCTCGCCGCTGGACGGCGCCGCGGCATCCGACTTGCGCGAGCATCCGGCCACCGTAATGGTGAGCGCGACAAGCGCCAACGCCGCAGCCCGGCGGGCCCTACTCATGGTGCAGGGCATCCAACGGGTCGAGGCGTGCGGCACGGCGCGCGGGCAGGGCGGCAGCCAGCACCCCGGCGGCGATGGACACCACGAAGAACACCACGAGTTGCAGCCATGGCACCCGGAAAACGATTCCCTGATCGGCCAGGCCCAAACAGAACACCCAGGCCAGTGCGACCCCCAGCACGATTCCAATAACCCCGCCGATACCCGATGTGATGACGCTCTCGTAGCGCACCATGCGGCGCAACTGCGACCTGGTGAGACCGATGGCGCGCAGCATGCCGATCTCGCGTGTGCGCTCGGTGATCGACAGCACCAGCGTGTTGACGATGCCGAACAGCGAGATGACCACGCTCATGGCCAGCAGGACGTACAGCAGGTACAGGATCGAATCCACCTGCTTGCTGATCTCATCGCGGTACTCGGCGTTTGTGCGCACCTGGGCCACCGGATACGGCTTGAGCGAGCGCGCCACGGCATCCTTCACCGCCACCGGGTCGCGCCCGGGATCAACGGTGGCCAACAGGAAGATTGGGTCGCGGGCCGCAAATGCGCGCTCGAATGGCGCCTGCCCCACGATGAACCCCTGATTGAAGATGTCGGGGTCCTTGTAGATACCCGCCACGCGGAACTGCGACCGCGTACCCGTGGATGACGCCGCGTGGATGATGTCGCCCACCGCGAGGCGGCCGCTCTTCGCATACTGCGATTCCACAACCGCGGTGCCGCTGTTCAACTGGCCGAGCAGCGCCGATGACCCCTGGACCCACTGCAGACCCAGCGACCGCTCGGCCGCTGCAGGGTCGAGCCCATACACAATCGCCTTGCCGGCCCCGTCAACCTTCGCCTGGTCGGTGACCGCGGCCACCACGTCGCGCACGCCCGGGGTGTTGGCGGTGGCGCTGACGGTGCCCGCCGGAATGGGCGTGAAGCTGCGGCCGGTCACGATCAGATCGCCCCGCAGGGTGTTGTCGATGGCATCGGTGAACGATGCCTTGAGCCCCTGAGCGAACACGGCGACGAATGCCACGAGTCCAATGCCGATCATCAGCGCGGCGGCCGTGGCGGCGGTACGCGCCGGGTTACGCGTGGCGTTACGACGCGCCAAGCCACCCGATGCACCGGGCAGGCGCTCGAGCGGCCACCCGATGACACGCGCCAGGAACGGCACGGCGTAGCGGCTGAGTGCCCCGATGGCAGCGAACACCAGAAATGACCCGAGGGCCATGGTGAGAAGGCGGTTGGTGGCGTCGCCATCGCTGGTGAGCCCGCTCACGATGAGCGCAACGCCGGCGGCGGCCAGCACGCCGGCGATGATGGGCGTGAATCGCGAGATACGCGAGGGTGGGATCTCGGCCCCCTCGCGCAGCGCGGCGATTGGTGGCACGCGACTGGCGCGGAAGGCGGGGATGAGCGCTGCCACCACGGTGACTCCCACTCCCACCAAGAGCGCGACGAGCGCAATGCCCGGCGACAACTGCGCCGCCGCCACGGGGATACCCCCGGGCAGGAATGCATCGAACACCTTGACCAGAAGCCATGCGAACCCGTAGCCGGCGGCCAATCCAACGATGCCGGCGACGAGCCCAATCACCAGGGCCTCGCCCACCACCGACCACATCACCTGGCGGCGGCTCGCCCCGATGGTGCGCAGCAGACCGAGCTCGCGCAGGCGCTGGGCCACCGTGATGGAGAAGGTGTTGAAGATGATGAACGCGCCCACGAACAGGGCGATGAACCCGAACGCCAGCAGTGCCGGGCGCAGGAAGTTGTTGATGGCATCGGTGGTGCGCCTGGCCTGCTTGGCGGCATCCTGCTGCCCCGTGGCAACGTCAACGGTGCGCGGCAGGCCAGCCGAAAGGGTTCGCGCAAGCGCGGTGGCCGATACCCCGGGCTTTGCCGACACGGCAATGGAGTTGATCCTGCCCTCCATCTTGTACCAGCGCTGCACGTCGGCGATGGGCGCGATGGTGATGGTGGCGCCACCGATTGAACTGATGTTGGCGAAGGTGACGAGCCCGGTGATGGTGACCTGCCGCACGCCCGTGGGCGTCGCGATGCCCATACGCGACCCAATACCCACACCGTGCGAATCGGCGAGCCCCTGATTGACCGCCACCTCACCGGATGCTTGTGGGTAGCGGCCGCTCGCAAGCGTGGTGGCCTGGAATGGAGGCGGCTCGAGTGCGAACACGAATGACGGGGCGCCGGTGGCCTGCACGTACTCGCCGTTGATGACAGGCGATCCAAGCGCGGCGATCTCGGGAGCCGCGGCAGCCACGCCCTCAATGCCCTTCACCTTGGCCACGTACGACTCGGGCAGCGTGGGAATTGACCCGAACCGGCCCTCGAAGTCTGTGTGCGGGGTGACCCGCACGTCCACACCCTGATTGGCCGACTGGAAGATCTCGTCGAACGCCCGGGTGATCTGGCTGGTGAGCACCAGGGTGCCAGTCACCATGGCGACGCCAAGCAGGATGGCGGTGGCGGTGAGCCCAGCGCGCAGCTTGCGCTGGCGCAGACCGGCGAGGATGAGGCGGATCACGGGGAGTCGAGCGTGCGCACGGCGTCGTAGATTTCGTCGGCGCTCATTCCGGACCGATCCATGACCACACGGCCATCAGAGAGCATGAGCACGCGGTCGGCGATGACCGCCGCGCGGGGATCGTGCGTCACCATCACCACGGTACGGCCGCCCTCATCTACCGCACGGCGCAGCAGGTCGAGGATCTCGTGCCCGCTTGTGGAGTCGAGGTTGCCGGTTGGCTCGTCGGCGAAGATGACGGTGGGGTGCGATACCAGTGCCCGGGCGATGGCCACCCGCTGCTGCTGACCGCCGGAGAGTTCGGCGGGGCGGTGCGTGGCGCGGTCGCCAAGCGCCACGTCGGCAAGCGTGGCGTCAACCCGCTCCGAATCCAGACGGCCGGCGATGCGAAGCGGCAGTTCAACGTTCTCGCGCGCGGTGAGCATGGGCAGCAGGTTGAACGACTGGAAGATGAACCCGATGGCCGTGCGCCGGAGCACGGTGAGATCGCGGTCTGACAGCCCGCTGAGTGCGGTGCCGTCGATGGTCACCTCACCCGAGGTGGGACGGTCGAGGCCGGCCAGGCAGTGCAGCAGCGTGGACTTGCCCGAGCCCGACGGACCCATCACGGCAGCGAACTGACCCTTGGGAAACGACACGGTGACATCGGCGAGGGCGTCGATAGCGGCCTCGCCCTCCCCATACCGGCGCCCCAGCCCTTCGGCGTGCACCGCGATCCCGTCACCATTCGTGGACATCTGCTCTCCCTTTTCCGAGGCACAAGGATAGCCGTCCTCTTTGGGCCATACACATTGCCTATACAGCGGAGGGGCGCTACCGTCAGGTGTGGATATGGAGACCTTTCCTCCCCACGCAGAGATGTGCCCGGCCGTGCCCACGCGCAGCGCCCCTCGCGGGTCGGCGCTTTCTGTGCGCGGTGTGGAGCGGGTGCTGGGTGGTCGTCCGGTGCTGCGGGGTATCGACCTTGACGTACCAGCGGGCACGGTGCTCGCCTTGCTCGGCCCGTCGGGCTGCGGCAAGACGACGCTTCTGCGATGCATCGCGGGCCTTGACCGCCCCGACGCTGGTGAGATCCGGGTCGATGATGTGACTCTCTCGAACTCCGATGGATTCATGCCCCCCGAGCGACGGCGCATTGGGATGGTGTTTCAGGAGCCGGCGCTCTTCCCCAACCGCAGCGTGGGCGGCAACGTGGGCTACGGCCTGCCACGCGCCGAGCGCAAGGGCGCGCGCGTCGATCGGGCGCTGGCGCTGGTGGGCCTCACGGGAACCACCGACCGCATGCCGGCCACGCTCTCCGGCGGCCAGCAGCAGCGCGTGGCCCTTGCCCGCGCCCTGGCGGTGGAACCATCACTCATGCTGCTGGACGAGCCATTCTCGGCGCTCGATGCCCCTCTTCGCGCTGAACTGCGTGGCGAGGTACGCCGACTTCTGGCCGCAGCAGGTGCCACGGCGGTGTTCGTGACGCACGATCAGGAGGAGGCATTCCTCATCGGCGATCAGGTGGCGCTCATGCTGGATGGTCGCATCGCCCAGTTGGGCACCCCGGCCGATCTGTACGAGCGCCCGGCCTCCTGTGACGTGGCGCGCTTCGTTGGAGACGCCAACATCCTCCCGGCCCACGCCTCCGGTGGAATGGCCGATACGCCGGTGGGGCGCGTGCCGCTGGCGCGCGAGGCACACGGTGCCGTGGAGGTACTGATACGCCCCGAGTGCATCGCGGCCTGTCAGGGAGATGACGCCATCGTGGAGCGCATTGAGTACTACGGCCACGATGCCGTGATGGTGATGAGCAGCCGGGGCTGCCCCGTGCGATGCCGCGTGATGGGGCATCCGCCGTGGGCCGCCGGAGACCGCGTGGGGCTGGAATATGTGGGTGAGCCGAGCGTGGCTTTCGCCGCGACGGAGCGGCTGACCACGGCCTGATCAGCGTGCTCCGTTGGTTTTATCCAATGGCCGTTACCTATAGAGTGCGCCCCGTCTTGTGACCAACACCATCGGAGTTTTTGTGTCCGCACGACTGCGCGCCGCCATCGGCGTCCTCATCGTCTCCATCGTCGCCGTCGTCGGCCTCTCTGCCTGTGGGTCTGGCAGCAGTGGGTCGTCCACATCGGGTGGTGACGCCCTGACCGTGTACTCGGGACGCAGCGAGGAATACGTGGGGCCGGCCCTCGATGCCTTTACCAAGAAGACGGGTATCCCAGTGCAGGTGCGGTACGGCGACTCGGTTGACCTTGCGTTGCTGCTGGGCGAGGAGGGCGACCGAACCCCCGCGCAGGTATTTCTGGCCCAGACCCCCGGGCCGATGGTGTTCGTCGCCCAGAAGAACCTATTGTCGAGGCTGCCCGCGGCCACGCTCGCAAAGGTGCCCGCCAAGTTCCGCGCAGACGATGGCCGCTGGGTGGGCGTGACGGGTCGCCAGCGCGTGCTGATCTACAACACCGATCTGGTCACGCCGTCGCAGCTGCCTGCGTCGGTGTTCGACCTCACCAAGCCGGCCTATCAGGGCATGGTGGGGGTGGCTCCCACCAATTCCTCGTTCCAGGACTTTGTCGCGGCCATGACCCAGATTTCGGGCGAGCAGAAGACGAAGGCCTGGCTCGACGGCATGGTGGCCAATGGCGCCAAGGCATACGCCAAGAACGATGCCATCGCCGATGCCGTGGCCCGTGGCGAGATTCCCTT
>CANJMX010000024.1 GCA_947475125.1 Actinomycetota bacterium | reverse complement strand
TCCGCCGACTTGGCATGCAGGGCGAAGATGTCGAGGATGATCCCGGTGCGGTCCACCACGCGCGTATTGAGCTTGTCCTCGAGATGCCGCTGCTGACCGGCTGCCAGGTCACCCTCAGCCACCACCACGTTGGGCTTGTGCTCCTTCACCCACTCCGACAGTTCCTCAAGTCGCCCCTTCCCGAGGTACAGGCGGGGATCAGGGCGCTCGCGATGCTGCACCACGCGGTGTACGACCGTGGCCCCAGCGGTGCGCAGCAGTTCGCCCATCTCGGTGAGGCGGTCTGCTTCCTCCACCGCGGAGCAGTTGAGCGATGCGATGAGCACCGCCTTCTCCTCCACGTTGGTGTCCAGGAGCAGGCGCCGGTTGGGTTCCTCATCGCGCCATGCCCGCCCGCGATAGGTGCGCTGCAGGTCGCCGTCAAGGGGTGCGGATTGCTTACCCATTCGATGAGGTCCCCTGGCGATCCATCCCGGACGCAGTCTGGAACATCAGATCCATCTGGCGCATTACTGCGGTGTCGTCAACCGGACCGGTGGCGCGGAGGAACAGCGATACACGACCGACCACCACGCTGAGTGCCCGCGCGTTGTCGGCCCGTGCCCCCTGCGACCCCCCGTACTGCGATGGCGTCCACGGCGTGCCCCCGGGCGCGACAGCGTCGGCCGCGTCGCCGCCGAGCGATGCCGCGGCGCTCCCGTCGTCCCACAGGCCGACCACTGCCACGAGGCTCGCGCCCTTCGGGCCGGTCCACTCGCGCGTGGCTCCCCGGAGGAAGCCCGCCTGCTCCAGATTGGTGGTGAGGGTGGAATCAGGGTGCCCGAGAAGCGCCGTGGTAAACCCCTTCGCGTCAACGGCGCGGACGGGGCCGGCGGGGGTGAGGCCTGGTCGCGTCGGGAGCACGCTCACCACAGTGGCGGGCTCCGCCACGCGGGTCTGCTGCTCCTGCTGGCCTCCCAGCGAGCAGCCGGTGAGGACGAGCGCACACGTGGCCGCAAGGGCGGCCGAACTGAACCAACGCATAACTGACGATCGCCGGAGGGTCTTCATAGTCGCTCTTATACTTGCAGGCGCGCGGGGCGCTTCCCCGGACATCGCGTCACGAGACGGAGGATCGATGACCACAGGCGCAATGACGGCCTGGAACTACACCAAGACCGCGTTGCTCATGGCTGCGCTCACCGCCGTGCTCATTCTCCTCGGCGGTGTCATCGGCGGGGCATCCGGAATTCTCCTGATGGCCATCGTCGCGGTGGTCTTCAACTTCGCCATGTACTGGGGCAGCGGATCCATCGCGCTGAAGATGGCGCATGCCGTCCCTGTGTCGGCGGAACAGGCCCCGGAACTTCACGCCATGATCGGTCGTCTGGCAGATCGCGCCGGCGTTCCCATGCCGGGCGTCTACATCACGCCCGACGAGCAGGCCAACGCGTTCGCCTGCGGACGCAATCCGCGGCATTCGGCCATCGCGGTGACCCAGGGCATTCAGCACCAGCTGACCATGCGCGAGTTGGAAGGAGTGCTTGCGCACGAGATGGCGCATATCCGCAACCGGGACATCCTCATTGCGAGCGTCGCGGCGATGGTGGCCGGGACGATCGCGGCCATCGCCACCTGGCTCCAGTTCTCGATGCTGTTCGGGGGGGATGACGAAGGCGGGCTTGGAATCATCGGCACGCTTGCCGCCATGATCATCGCGCCAATCGCCGCCACAATCATCCAGTTGGCCATCTCCCGCCAGCGCGAATATCAGGCCGATCTCACGGGGGCCGAACTGCTGGGCGACCCGGAGCCGCTTGCGAGCGCGCTCGAGAACCTGCAACGTGGTGCCGAGCAGGTGCCCATGCAGGTCAATCCGGCGGCGGCGCCCATGTATATCGTCAACCCGCTTGCGGCGCTGCATGGCCGTGGCACCTCGAAATTGTTCTCGACCCACCCGCCGATGGAGGAGCGAATCCGACGCCTGCGCGCGCTCGCCCCGCTCCTTTCGGCCCCGCACCAGGAGGTAGTCGCATGAGCATCAAGGAAGAGATTTCACGGCTGTTGGGCGACCCGACGGCTGAGCACAAGCGCCTGACCGAGTACTGCGTGGGCCAGCTCAAGCAGGGGCGTTCGCTGTCGGAAATCGTTGCTGATCCGTATGTGACCAACCGTCTCAACCCGATGCAGCGCTGCGCGCTGGTTGAGGAGCCCGAGATCGTGCATGCCGCGCAGGAGGAATCGCTGGACGACCTGCGATCGCACTTGGCGGAACTCGCAGGCGCATAAGGAAGTAGCATCGTTTCCGCCGGGTCGTTTGTCACCCCCCGCGGGTCACGCCCCGGCCGATGCGTCCCGCGTCGTCGTTCCGGGGCCTGACGCGAGGTGCACGTCCCGCAGGTGGCGACCTTCTTCCAGCAAAATGAGACTGTCCTCGTGTTTGCGCACGGGGTCATTCTGTTCGCGCTCGGGTTTGCCGCATGGCTGCAGCGCCGCCGCGCCACGCGGTTCGCTCTCACCTCGTCGCTCATCTGGCTTGCGTCATACGCGTTTTTCGAGGCGCTGGTCATCTGGGGATTCGTGTTCATCCCCATCCAGTCCACCTATCTCGCGCCCGGCGTAATCCATGCGCTGGTGGTGCTGCGCGCGGTGCTGCAGTCGGTGGCGGTGCTCTTCCTGCTGCAGTTCGGCCTGCGGCTCGTGCCATGGACCCGGGAGCGCCTGCGGGCATTCTCGGTGGCCTCGGTGATCGCGTGGGCCGCCATCATGATCTCCGCCACGGCGGCCGCGGGTAATCTGGGATGGAACGTTCTCGAGTGGGAGGACACCACCGCAGCGTTGTCGCGGTATGTGTTTCTCATCCCGGGCGCGCTGCTGTCGGCATACGGCATGTGGCGGCAGCGCGACGAACTGACCCGGTCGGGCATGGTGGGAATCCGCCCGTACGCAGCGCTCGCAGCCGCCGCGCTGCTGGTCTATGCAGTGGTGGGCGGCGTCATCGTGGAGCCCGCGCCGTGGGCGCCGGGGGGACTCGCGAATGAGTCGGGCTGGTTCGCCACCACCGGCCTGCCGCTTGCGGTGCTGCGTGGTCTGGTGGCCCTCGCGCTGCTTCTGGCGGTCATCAAACTGCTCGACATCTTTGAGGTGGAGGCCAAACAGCAGATCGAAACGCTCGACCGCGCCCGGCTGGTGGCCGAGGAGCGCGCGCGATTCGGCCGCGACCTCCACGATGGCACCATCCAATCGATCTACGCGTCGGGGCTGCACCTCGAGGCCGTTGCGCTCAATACCGATGATGCCGCCACCCGCGAGGAGATCCGCCGGGTCGTGGGAAGTCTGAACGCCACCATCGACGGTCTGCGTGGGTACATCCGCGGCCTCCAGGCCCCCGACGGCGGTCCGGCCGGTATCGCATCAGACCTCGATCGCATCGTGCACGACTTCGCCGACGACTCGCATGTGGAGGTGACCTTCCGGGTGACGGGCCAGGAGTCGTGCGGGCCGCTGCCCGAGGATGCTGGTCAGCACCTGGCGCACATCCTGCGCGAATCGCTGGCGAATGCCGCCCGTCACGCCGGCCCGTGCGCCGTGAGTGTGCGTCTTACATTCCGGCCCGACGAGATCGATCTGGTGGTTGCGGACACAGGACAGGGCATTCGTGATGAGATCGCCGGTGACGTTACGCCGGGCCATGGCAACGGACTGAGAAACATGCATGAACGCGCTCGGTGGCTTGGAGGCCGTATCGTGATCGAGCCGGGGCCGTCTGGTGGCACCCGGGTGGTGCTGGCAGTACCGCTGGATGATGTCGAGTCAACCGAGATGCCCGCCACAAGGCGGGGCATCGCGACCGAGGTGATGAGCTGATGAGCACGATTCCGAGCCCGACCGATCCGATCCGGGTCCTGATCGTCGACGACCACCACGTGGTGCGCCTTGGCCTCAGGTCGCTGCTCTCTCACACCGGCGGGTTCCGCGTGGTGGGCGAGGCAGGGTCTGTGGCCGAGGCCGTGCAGATGGCCGCGCAGCTCACCCCTCACGTGGTGCTGATGGACATTCGCCTGCCTGATGGCTCCGGCGTGGACGCCTGCCGCAAGATCAAGCAGGAGAACGATGAGATCAGCGTCGTCATGCTCACCTCGTATTCCGACGAGGAGGCCATCGTGGGTGCCGTCATGGCCGGTGCATCCGGCTACCTGCTGAAGCAGGCCGATGCCGAGCGCCTCACTCAGGCGATTCGCGATGCCGCGTCGGGTGCATCCACGCTCGACCCCCGCGCCACCGGGGCGCTCCTCTCGCAGTTCAGGGAGCTCTCCGCCAAGCAGGCCGAGGCCGAACTGGCGGGGCTCACCGATCGCGAGCGCCGCATGCTCACCCTCATCGCCGAGGGCTACACCAACCGTGCCATCGGCGAGGTGCTGCACCTCTCCGAGAAGACGGTGCGCAACCACGTGTCGCAACTGCTTCGCAAGCTCGGATTCCAGCGCCGCTCGCAGGCCGCTGCGTGGGCTGGCGAGCGGCGCCTCGAGCTGCCCCCGGAGTGACGTCCTCGGGCGGCTCGCCCGGCTAGCTGTTCTTGCTCATCCACTCCCGAAGCTTGTCGAACTGCGCGGACTGTTCACGCAGCTTGTTGATCTCCACATCCTGTGCACGCAGCAGATCGCCCAGATCCTTGACGGCCGATTCCAGGCGGGCGAGGATTACGGCGGTGCCGCCGGCGCTGTGGGATCCAACCGGCTGGCCGGGTCCACGCTTGGCGCGCGGGGCCACCGTGCCCCGCTTGCGGGCGATGCGGTAGTAGTTGGCGGCGACGGTTCCCGCGCGACGGCCGGTGCGCTCAGAGATGCGTTCGAATGCGTCGCTGCGGGTCATGGTGCCGCCGGCGGTCATGCGCTCGACTTCGGCAAAGATGCCCTCGGCGATGCCGCCACGGGGTGCCTCTGCTGCCGGCACCGGCACCGGGGGCGGGGTCTGGGGCGTCGGTGTGCCGCCGAATGGCGGGTTGCCGTGGGACTGCTGATCCATCAGTGAACTCCCAGGTGATCCGCAGATATGTGAGATACATATATACGCGGAGTGTCACTGCATCGTATGACACATCGACTGACATACATGTTGCATGTTCAGTTATGCGTTACGCGGGGAAGATTGCCATCACGGCCGTGAAGCCGTGCAGGTGGGTGCGGCCACACACGGGTCCGATCTCGCCGTTGCAGAAAAGGCCACCCAGCGGGATCTCACCGAGCACATCCGCGGTTGCGAGCGCATCGTGGTGCGGATCGGGGAACAAACGTGTGCCGCGGCCATTGCACGAAAAGAGCAGTGCCCCTCCCGGTGCACCTGCGGTCGTGCCACGCGCGGCGGCCAAAGCGGCGCGGAGGTCTGCGTCGGCCGACAGGTGGTCGCGTACCTGCAGGCGCATCACCTGACCCACCCGCACATGCTCACCCACCGCGATCGCGCCGGTGCCGGGATCGCCGCCCAGCATGCCGCGTATGAGGAAGTCGCCCTGCTCGTATTCGGGGCGGTTCTCATCGATGACGATGCCGGCAAGCACTCCATTTTCCACCAGGCGACGCTCATCTGCTGGAAGGGCCTCGATCACCTCGCGGACCCGCTCGAGCGCCGGGCGACCTGCGAGTTGCCTGATGATTCCCTCGCCCCCGTCGGTGATGGTCATCTCGGGGCCAATGGGGCGGCAGCCCTGCGACACGAGGGGCGTGATGCCTGAGAGCGCAATCCCCACCGCCCCGGAGCGGGTCACCCTCTGGTTGAGGATGAGGCGGTGCTCGCCTGGGGCCTGACCGCCCGAGGCCATGCCCCCGGTTACCTCGCGTGCCATCCCTCCGCCATCCGGTCCGGCAAGCGCATCGGGTGGGAAGCTGAATGGATCGGCCAGCAGGATCACCGTCTGGTCTCCCTGCAGATCGGGGGGTGCGGAGGGGTCTATGGCAGGCGGCCAGCCCACCATCACCGGCCCTCCATCGGGTGCCTGACCCGGGTCGAGCATGAATGAATCAATGGCGGCATCGGGGAGTGATGCCGCCCAGAGGGTCAGCGCGGGTCCGTGCTCGAGTTCGCAGGCAGTGCCGATGACCCCCTCCGCAGTGCAGCCGATCAGGTGTGTGGGCCCGAGCCCAACGCCGATGACGGATGCGATGCCGGCAGCATCGGTCATGAGATCGGGGGTGGCGAAGACGACGGCGAGGTCGGGTGCGGCGCCACCGAGCCCCGCGCGCACTGCGGCAACGGCCTCGGTGGCCGCGTCGCGTCCGGTCTCCCGCATGCTGATGGCAGATGCAAAGGTATTCATGACTCCAAGTGTCGCGTATTGCAGGCGGATGAGGGCCCGGGTCGGGGCACGGCGCCGCGGGATTCCCCCGCATGTGGCACCACCCCTTGACATGGCGGGTCCGCACTGGTCTGGTTCACCGGAATGGGACGCATGTCGGGCACTCGCGCGGGACGGCTTCTCTGATGAATCGCCGTATGACCCGCGGCCGCCGGCTGCTGCTGGGGGTCGTCGCAACACTCGGGGTGCTCACATGGCTACTCGCCGTGCTCACCTGGACGTCATTTGGCCGGGCGACTGACTCCGGTGGCTTCGCGGACATCACCGTGGAGACGATCCAGAGCCCTGCGGGTCTCACCGGCACGGCTGATGCCGTCGTGACCGTCGTCGATACATATGCCATCGGCAAGGGTGGCTCGGTCTCGGTGGCCGGAGAGGCCACCGTGCGTGGTGCAGTGCAGTCATTGCTCTCGCAGCCGGACATCGGCACGTTGCTTGTGCCAGCGATTGACCAGGCCCGGACCCGTTTCGAGGACCGCCCAGACGGCGGCGTCACAATCAATCTGGGCGCCGTGCGCGACCGCCTCGTCACCGCGCTCGACGCGACTGCACCACAACTCGCTGCGCAGATCCCACCCGCTGGCGACCTCACCGTCACCGTCACCCCGGAGCAGGTCCCGTCGGGCGTCTCGACCGCTGCCGGTGCGCTGAACACACTCCGCCTGCTGCCCCTGTGGCTGGCCGTCGCCACGATCGTGCTGCTCGGCATCGGCCTGCTGGTTACCGACGACCGCGCGCGTACATCGCGCCGACTCGGCGTCGCCTTCATCGCGGTGGGCATCGTGCCGATTCTGCTGCGCCTCATCGTGCCTCCGATTGTGGGCGGCGCTGTGGGCGAAGGGAATGCCGGTGATATTGCGGCGGCCGCCACGGTGGCGACGGTGGCCAACTGGTGGATTGCCCTGATCGTCACGGTGGTGATCGGTGTCGCGATGCTGGTCACCGGAATGCTGCTTCGCAGACCAGCGCGTGGGCGCCAGGGCCCGATCGTTCTCGGCCGCTAAGGCGCGCCAGCGTCCAGCGGATCCAGCGGGTCAAGAAGGGCATGAGCCTCGAGGCCACGGCCTCCCGGCACCATCACGTCACGCGGTCCCCCGGCCAGCATGTCCGGTACATCGAACCCGGCGTTCCTCAGCAGGAACGAGGGGATTCCGGCATTGGCCAGCATGCCCTGAAGCATCTCGCCCTCGGCCTGGTTGGCAACGATGGCCACCCGCACCCACTCGGGCTGGCGCTCCGGGCGTGGCCGTCGCCGGAAGAGCGCGCTCATGCCGGCGCTGCTTCCACCGGCGCGGCGCTACGGGGTACAGGCGGCGGCGGCAGGCCCAGTGAGGCTGCGCGGATGAGCAGTGCACCCGCGGCGAAACCAGCCACGTGTGCCCAGTAGGCGGTTCCCGTCTCGGCGCCTCCGAGCGCCGCAACCAGCTGGTAGCCGAACCAGGCGACCAGCAGGATCCACGCGGGCAGTCTCAGCGGAATGATGATGACGAGTGCCCAGACGCGCGCGGATGGGAACAACACGATGTACGCCCCCAGTACTGCGGCCACCATGCCCGACCCGCCGATGATCGGGTTGGTGGATGTTGACGAGGCGAGCGCCTGCACCACGAGCGCCAGCGATCCGCAGGCGAGCACGAACGGCAGGAATCGCACGCGCCCGAGCCGAGCCTCAACGGACGCACCGAAGACCCACATAAACAGCACGTTGCCGAGAATGTGCCACCACGAGACATGCAGGAATTGTGCCGTAACGACCTCGATCCATCCCTGATGATCCGCATTGATCAGGGCGCAGGGGTCGGTGGTGGAGCCCGTGCCATGGATGAGGTTCTCAGGCACCACGCCCCATCGGCAGTCGAGCGCCTGGCTCGAATCGGCGATGTTGCCGTCGTCGGGGCGCAGCAACTGCACGATCCACATCGCCACCCATATGGCGATGATGAGGATGGTGAGCACCGGTGCCCGGCGATTCGGGACGTCGTCGGCGAGAGGCAGCATCGTCCCGCCAGACCTCCTAGCCCAGCAAGTGCATCAGGAGCGCGGCCTGCACATACAGGCGGTTCTCCGCCTCGTCCCAGATCGCGCTCTGCGGGCCGTGGTACACCGACCTGGTGATCTCCAGGCCGTCGTGCGCCGGGAGCGGATGCAGGGCGATGCAGCCGGGTGCGGCGGCGTCCATGAGCGCGTCATTCACCTGGTACGGGGTGAACACGGCGATCCGCTGCGCCTCTTCGGCCACGTCGTCGCCCATTGACACCCACACGTCGGTGTAGATCGCCCGGGCATCGGCGACTGCCTCACGCGGGTCCTCCACCACGCGCACGAAGCCACCATGGTCGCGTGCAATGGCATCGCATATGGCCACCACTTCGGGGTCGGGCATGTATCCCGCCGGGCAGCCGGCCACGATCTCCATGCCCATCTGCGCACCCACCACCATCAGTGAGTGGCAGCAGTTATTGCCATCGCCCACATAGGCGGCACGGATGCCACGCGGGTCGCCAAAGCGCTCGCGGATTGTCATGACGTCAGCCAGGCCCTGGCATGGATGATGGGCGTGGGTAAGCGCGTTGATCACCGGCACGTCGGCGTGCTCGGCCAGTTCCATCACCTTGCCGTGGTCCACGGTGCGGATGACGATGGCGTCAACGAATCGCGAGAGCACCTTGGCTGTGTCCTCGATGGTCTCGCCGCGCCCAAGCTGCATATCCCGGCCGGCCAGCACGACCGGGTGCGCCCCCAGCCGTGCGATGCCCACCTCAAACGACACACGCGTTCGCGTGGAGGGCTGCTCGAAGATCACCGCGATGCTTTTCCCGGCAAGCGCTGCCGGCCACTGCGGTGTGGCCTTCAGCTGGTCGGCGAGGTTGAGCACGTCCCCGATCGCATCGGCGGGGTGATGCATGAGAGAGAGCACTGAGCGGCCCTGGAGGGCCGGGTGGGGCGTCATGTTCGTCACGGCGGCAGCGTATCGCGCCGACCGCGGGCGGCATTGGCATGTGATGCGCCACCATCCCCTGACGGCTGTCGATGAATGGAGCAGATGTGGGCGTGGGGTGGTGGGTGCTCATCGGTATTGCCGCGGCGCTTGCGCTGGTGATGCTGTACGACGTGCTCCAGCGCCGACGCCCCGTGCTTCACAACTGGCCCGTCATCGGGCACCTTCGGTACATCCTCGAGGCGTTTGGTCCGGAACTGCGGCAGTACATCGTCACCAACAACGACGATGAACGGCCTTTCAACCGAAATCAGCGCCGCTGGATCTACGCGACATCGAAGGGCGAGAACAGCGCATTCTCATTCGGCTCTGACGCCGTGTTCGAGCGCTCGCCGGGCTACATCCTCATCAGTCCAACCGCATTTCCCGCCCCGCCCCCTGCGGCCGGGGACCCTGATGACTGGCCACTGGCGTCGGCGAAGGTGCTTGGTGGGCCGCGTATGCGGCCCGGGGCCTTCCGCCCCCCGTCGGTTGTGAACGTGTCGGGCATGTCGTTCGGTGCGCTGTCGGCAACGGCAGTGCGTGCCATGAACGAAGGCGCGCACCTGGCCGGGTGCCTGCACAACACGGGGGAGGGGGGCATCTCACCCCATCATCTCCACGGCGGCGACCTGGTGCTGCAGTTGGGCACGGGGTGGTTCGGCGCGCGTGACGGGCGGGGACGCCTGAGCATTCCGCACCTGCTCGAGAGCATCGAGGGCCATCCCGTGCGGGCGATCGAGTTGAAGCTGAGCCAGGGGGCCAAGCCCGGGCTCGGCGGCATGCTGCCCGCGGGCAAGGTGACCCCCGAGATCGCACGCATCCGCGGTGTGCCGGCGGGCGTGGACTGCGTGAGCCCATCGGTGAATCCCGACTTCCATGATGCCGACGGAATGCTGGATGCGGTGGAGCGCATCGCCGAGGCCACGGGGCTGCCTGTGGGCATCAAGTCGGCGGTCGGCATGCCCGGCTTCTGGGATGACCTCGCGCGGCTCATGGAGTCGGGTACTCGCGGCGTGGACTTCATCACCATCGATGGTGGCGAGGGCGGCACGGGGGCCGGCCCGCTGGCATTCGTAGATCACGTGGCGCTCCCGTACCGCCTCGCGCAGGGGCGTGCCTATCGCGCGCTCGCCGAGCGCGGGCTTCAGCATCGCGTCACATGGATCGGCTCAGGGCGTCTGGGCCTGCCCGAGCAGGCGGTGATGGCATTCGCGCTTGGTGCCGACACCATCAACGTGGGGCGCGAGGCCATGATGTCGGTGGGTTGCATTCAGGCGCAGCGGTGCCACACCGGCCGGTGCCCCACAGGCATCGCCACCCAGTCGGCGTGGCTGCAGCGCGGCCTGGATCCGTCGCTCGCGTCGGTGCGTCTGGCGGCCTACGTGGTGGGCCTGCGGCGCGAGGTCACCCGGCTTGCCCGCACCACCGGGTGTGCACATCCCTCTCAGGTGACCCTCGACCACATTGAGATCCTCGAGGGTGATGCGGTGGTACCGGCAGCGGGCCGGTACGACGTGCGGCCCGAGTGGGCGGTACCCCCCGGCGCGTGACCCGTGCCGGGGTCAGGCCCCGGCGAGTGGCCCCTGTTCCCAGCCAGCTCCCAGGCGCATGGCCAGGTCGATGTCATCAGCAGATGCGATGCCTTCATCGGCGAGACGCCGCGCCTCGTCGAGCGCTGCCGCGTAGTAGACGGCGGCGATGACCGACTCGGCGCCGAGCGGCACCGGGTCGGTATCGGGGACGAGACCCGCCCCGGTCTTTCGCCCAAGGTCGCCGCGCGCCACCAGGGGGGCGAGGGTGCCCGAATCATCAAACCGGTCCCCGTATGCCCGCTCCAGATCGCTGCGGATGCTCTCAAGAACGTCGAGCCCCACCAGGTCACCGAGCGCGAACGGGCCCATGGGGGCGGGCCCGCCCTCCGACACCATCATGTCGGCGGTACGACGATCGACCGGTGCCGCGGCCGCGGCCCGATATGCCTCTGCCATCGCGCGTACGAGCACCCGGTTGACCACAAACCCCGGACACTCGGCCACCCGCACCGGCTCCTTCCCGAGCGCCCTGGCCAGGGCGCAGGCGCGGGCGATGGTCGCCGCATCGGTGGCCGCCCCGGCGATGACCTCAACCAGGCGCATGGTGCTGGCGGGGTTGAAGAAGTGCAGGCCGATGAGGCGACCGGGATCGGTGGTGGCGTCCGCCAGCGCCGTGACCGAGAGGCCGGAGGTGTTGGTGGCCACCAGCGCGTCGGGGCGTACCGCCGCATCGATATCGGCGTGCACACGCATCTTGAGGGCCAGATCCTCCGGCACCGCCTCGATTACCGCGTCGACGCCGCCGATGTCGGCGATGCCGTTCACGGCCGTGATGCCTGCCGCCACGGCCGCTGCTTCATCGCTGCTCATCCGGCCGCGCTCCACGCGGCGGTCAGCAATGGCGATGGCACGGTCGCGTCCGGCATCGGCGCGGGCGCGGTCGGCGTCGGCCAGCAGCACGGTGAAACCCCGGGCTGCCGCAACGTGGGCGATCTCCGCCCCCATGGTGCCGCCGCCGACGATTCCGATTGTCGCGATGTCGTTCATGTGTCGAGTGTAAGTGACGTCCGGGAGCGCCGGTAACTTCTTGAAAACCGGATGTCACATCCGGTTCACCGCATCACACGGTGATGAACCCAGCCGCCCACGACGTTGTTCACGGGCCCGCGATGACCACGCGGTACCGGCAGCGTCGCCTCATTCTTCTGGTGGCACTGCTCGCCACCACGGTGATTCCGATCATCGCCGTTGGTGCATGGTGGCTCTGGCCATTGCTGGTCATCCCCGCCGTCCTCGCCGCGCCGCTTGCGGGTGGCGTTGGTCTGATCGCCACGCTTCTGGCCGCCGCCGTGGCGCTGGCCGCCGCATCGGCCGGACAGGTGAGCGCCGGCGAAATCACCGCCGGGTTCGTGGCTGTGGTTGTACTCGCCGCCCTCGGAGCCGCACATGCCGGGATGGCCGAGGGGTTGGCGTTTGGCCGGCGTGATGCCGACGACGATCTTGGTCGCCGTCCCAGTGGGCTCGCGCCCCTCGATGTGTTTGACCTCATCGCCGACCGCGACTGCCGCAGGGCCGCTGACGACGGCGGGCCGGTGAGCCTCGCGCTTGTCGGCATCACCGACCTTGACGGCATCACCGCGATTCACGGCGGTGCGGTACGCGACGCCCTGCTGGACGCAGCCAACCATGGCGTCGCCCGGGTGATCTCACCCTCCGACCTGGTGGTGGACATCGGCGACGGGCGCTTCATGGCACTGGTCTCGGGGCCCGCGGAGCGGGCACGCGAGGCCGGAGATCGCATTGCCATCGCCATTGAAGCCGTGCATGTGCGGGCAGGAGGGGGCGTACGTGTGTCGGTGGGCGCGGTTGCCACCGGCATCGCCCAGTGGACCGACGGTGATCAGGGCATGGAGGGAATGCTGACGCGCGCCGAGTCGGCCCTGATGCCCGTGCCGCGCACACCGGTTGGCATCACCGACGGCGCCGTGACGGGCGAGTTCAGGTCCGTCGCCGTCGCCGACGCCGCGTAAACCGGGCCACGACAGCACCGAGCCCGGCACCGGCGGCGATGTCGAGGGGTTCGTGATCGGCTGACGCCACCCGTGCTGCCAGACCGGCACCGGCGGCAATGAGGGCAAGAGTGCCGAGAAGCGGCTTGTCGCGCACGACCACCAGCGCGATCGCCGTTGCGGAGGCTGCATGGCGACTCGGGAAGCCCCCGTCATCACGGGACCCGGGCCGCGGTCGGCCAATGCCGTCACGTGCCGCACGGGCGATACCTGCTGCCAGGCCGCCCGCGGCGAGCGCACGCAGACCGGTGGCGCGTGAACCCGGCGACACCAGCAGGGCCCCGACGAGCAGTTGGAACGCGGGGCCGGTGGCGTTGGCCACCAGTCGTGCGACTTCAGGGCCACCGTCAATACCAGCCACTCGCGCACGGGCCGCCGCACCAATGCGACGATCGGCTCGCAGAACCGCGGACGTAATCTCGGGCGAGGACACGCGGCCACGCTACGAGACGTCCCGGATGCCCGCCCGGGGCTACGCTCACGTTGTGCGGATTCCGGTCATCCTCGTTGCCCTTGCGCTTGTCCCCGCGGCTGCCGGTCTTGCCGGATGCGGCGCGTCGGTGGGAGGGGAATCGGCGGCGCAGTTGGTGCCCACGGCACAGCGCGAATCCGCGGCCCATCTGGCCGTGCCGGTGCTTGGGGGTGCGGGGACGCTGGCGGTGGGTGTGCCGGGGCCACGACCCACCGTGGTCAACATGTGGGCGTCGTGGTGCGGTCCGTGCCGCAAGGAGATGCCCGATGTGCAGCGATTCGCAACGACGCATCCTGCGGTGAGGGTGGTGGGTGTTGCGGTGAACGACTCCGTGGACGACGCCCGGGCATTCGCACGTGAGGTGGGAGTGACATTCCCCCTCGGGTTCGACCGGGGTGACGCGGTTGCCGATGCCTACGCGGTGAGCGGCCTGCCGACGACCGTGGTGCTCGACCGCGAGGGGCGGCTGGCCGCCACATGGCCCGGCCCGGTGACCAGTTCCGACCTCGCGCGGCTCACGGCCCCGCTGGTGGCGCGCGGCTGATCCGAGGCCACGTGCATACTCCCGGCGTGGGCATCGACGAACGCGTCAACGAGCACTGCCGCCGCCATGGGCTGCTGCCCTCCGGGGCGGGCGTCCTCGCAATGGTGTCGGGCGGCGCTGATTCCACGTGCCTCATGCACCTGCTCCCCCGCCTGCATGATGGTGCGGTGCACGTGCTTGTGGTGGACCACGGCCTGCGCGCGGCGGCATCTGACGAGGCTGATGGGGTCGTTGCGGCCGCAGAGGGGCT
>CANJMX010000023.1 GCA_947475125.1 Actinomycetota bacterium | reverse complement strand
TCTCGGCCATCTACTCCGCCGGGCGCGAGGTCACCCAGGAAGCCGGGCCCGAGGGCACGCTCATCCGCGCACTCATGCCCCCGGTTGATGCGGCCCGCGTGCGGGCACTCGCCGCCAGGGAACGCCAGTCGCCGTAAGGCGGCCCGCGGTGAACCCCCGGGGCGACGCGGTTCAGCGGATGAAGACGGGGGTACCGACCTGCACACGTGGGTACAGGTTCTCGACATCTGAGATGTACATGCGGATACAGCCATGCGATGCGGCCGATCCGATCGACGACGGGTTCGGGGTGCCATGCATTCCGATACCCGGCGCGGAGGTGCCGATCCAGCGGGTGCCCAGCGGGTTGCTCGATCCGGGAGGAACGGGGCCCAAGCCCGCAGCCCACGGCGAACTGGGCGGGAACCAGGTGGGGTTCATCTGCTTCTCGATCACGCGGAAATTACCCGTGGGCGTGGGATAGGCAGACTGGCCAACCGCGATCGGATAGGTGCGGATGCGCCGGGTCCCCTTATAGAGCCGCAACTTGAAGTTGCCGCGGGTCACCACGACCACCGGCCCGATTGACGTGACCTCGGGGGCCACCCGCGTCTCGGGCAGCGCATACGGGGTGGCGGGGCGAGCCGTGATGAGGGCGGGAGCCAGAAGCGCCACCGCCTTTGACACGTCAACGGTGTAGCCGAAGGCGGCCTTGCCGACCACCGGGCGAAAGGCGCGGTTCAGGCTGACGGTGGCATCTCGGGCGGGGAGAGCGATCTGGCCCGCCCGCCACTCGATGACATCCCGCAGCTTCGACTTACTGATGGTCTCGACGAGGGGAATGGTGGTGATCGCCCCGGGGGCGGGCACCGCCTGCATGGCAGCGATGACAGCCGCGTCCACGTCGGCCGCATACCCTGCCGCGTCCGGATCGATCTCCAGCGCACGGCCATGGAAGGTGAGCGGCATGGCAGCGCGGTGCGGCGCAACGATGGTGTTGAGTACCAACCCCTTCGCGTCGATGGCCGTGAGCCCCGAGACATCCAGCCCCGCGATGGAGACGCCGGCGGGGACCGTGCCCTCGGGCAGTGGCGTCGCCTGCTGCGCAAACGCCCACGCGGGAATTGCCAGAAAGATGGCACCCGCTGCAATGGCGCGGATGCTGGGGTGAATCACTGACACGGGGTACTCCAGGGCATCGGATCGGGACCGGCCGGATGCTAGCCCTCGCCTCCGGCGCGCCCGCGCGTACGGGTACGCACGTCATCAACGTGTCTCGCCGGAGCCCGCATGCAGGGCAATGCCGGGTGTGCGGCGTATTGTCGGGTAAGCGTGATTGCGGATTCGCACCACATCGAGGCGACCATCGGCGCCGACCCCTCAGAAATCGCCCCCGTGAGAGCGGCGGTGCACGACCTCGCGCAGCGTGCCGGATTCGGCGACCGTGCCGACGATCTTGCACTCGCCATCAACGAGTTGATCGCCAATGCGCAGGAGCATGGCGCTGCCCCCATTCACGTGGTGGCCGACGCCGGTGCCGGCCTCCACATCGAGGTGAGCGACTCCGGTGGCGGCTTCGACTGGAGCGAGGCCGTGCAGGAGCATCCGCCCCGTCCCCACGCCCGTCGCGGCCGCGGTCTCTGGATCGTGCGTCAGTTGGTTGACAGGGTCACCGTGGACCGCGGCGGCGGCGATGGCACCACCTGCGTGCGCATCGACCTCAACCAGCAGGTCGCCTGACGCCTAGCGGCGCCCCGCCCGGGCGCCGATGCGCTCCAGCCAGCGGGCGCCCTTCTCGCGCCGCTGGTCCAGCTCGTCGGCACTTGCCTCACTCACGCTCGTAACCCCACTCAAGCGGTTGAGCTCGCCATTCACCTGCGCATGCGTCATCCCTGCGGCGCCTGCGATGGCGCGCACGATCACCGAGTTGGCGTCGCGCAACATGCGGCGACGCTGCACCGGGGTGAGGCCCGAGGCATCGGGTGCGCGTACCTCAAGGTGCGGCGCCTCCAACAGCTGCACATCGAATCCATCGTCCCCGGGATCCTCATCATCGAGTGACCCGAACATGCCCAGATGCTCATCGGCGCGGTGCACCACGGCCTCGCCTGATGGCGTTGCGGACACCGCAGAGAACAACGACATCTGCTCGTCCTCGCGTGCCGTGCGCACCTCGTCGAGGAGGCCGTCGGCCTCCGCGTCGTCGTGCTCGCCCACCTTCTTCAGGAAGTGCCGTCGCTCCTCCGCGATGCCAATGGCGTGGGCACGGAGGCGTGGATCGTCGGGCATGAACATGTAGGACGGCTGGCGATCGTGCCCTGGGACCCAGCGCACGATGCGCCCAACGGCCTGGCGGAAGAACAGTTCAGTGGTCGTGGTGGTGGCGAACACACCCACGCGAAGGCGCGGGATGTCCACCCCCTCACTCACCATGCGCACAGCCACCAGCCACGGGTCGCGGCTCGTGGCGAATGCTGAGATGCGCTGCGACGCAGTGGGATCGTCGCTGGTGACCAACACGGCCTTCACACCCAGGCGCTCGCGGATGATCTTTGCCACGCCCCGGGCGTGATCACGATCCATCGCGATCACCAGGCCGCCGGCTTCGGGATGCGTCTCGCGCACTTTCGCCAGCTGGGCGTGGGCCCGTGAAAGGGCATCGGGCATCCACTCACCCGATGCATCAAGCGCGGTGCGAAGGCGCTGGGAGGCAAGGCGCGGGTCAAGGGCGTCGTCGAACGATGCCGACTGCGTGCTGCCGTCGGGCCCGATCCACTCCATCTCGCCACCGAGCCGCGGGAAGTGCACCGGGCGCACCACGCCCCGGTCGGCGAGCGCGGGGCCATATCCGTACTCCACGTCGGGTTCCGCCTCGCCGCTCGCGTCGTAGTACACGAATGGGATCGCCAGGCTGTCTGATCGAAATGGCGTGCCCGAGAGGCACAGGCGCACGGCGGCCACCTCAAATGCGCTGCGAACGCCGTCACCCCACGCCCGCTCATCGCCGGCATGGTGGATTTCGTCCAGCACCACGAATGCCCCGCTCGCGATCGTGCGTACGGCGAGCGTCGACTGTGCCACCTGCTGGTAGGTGGTGACGATGCCGTGGACCTCTGCGGGCAGTGGCTCCCCTGCGATCCACGCCGGATCAAGATGCAGCCCAAAGCGTTCGGCAGCGGCTGCCCACTGACCCTTCAGATGCTGCGTGGGGGCCACCACCACCAGGCTGCGGCCGGGGTGCGCGGCCAGATCCTGCCGCGCCGCGGTGAGCGCGAAGGTGGTCTTTCCCGCTCCCGGTGTGGCCACCGCCAGGAAGTCGTCGCCGTCGCGCGAGGCGAACACGTCGAGCGCATTCTTCTGCCACTTGCGAAGGCGGATTGTTCGGCTGGTGGCTCCCAAGACGGCGGGACCCTACCCGGCGAACCCCGCCCCGCACCGATTACGTCACGCCGGAGCAGTGCCCCTGTCGGCAGCAAGGCCGCCCACACGGATGACATCACGCATCGAGAGGATCCCCACGAGCTCGGGCCCGTCGAACACCAGCACGTGCCGGATACCGTGGCGCACCATCTGGTCGGCGGCGGTTGCGAGCGGCCACTCGGGTGCCGCGGTGATGAGCGAACCCGTCATGTGATCGCCCACCAGTTCAACGTCAACATCGAGTCCGGCGGCCAGCGCCTTCAGCAGATCGCGCTCGGTGATGACGCAGGGCCCGGGAAGATCCGGGTCCATCACAACCGACGCACCGGTGCGGTTCTCGATCATCCGCTCGGCTGCCTGGCGCAGCGTGTGCGCCGGGCCGACCATTGCATTCAGCGCGCTCATGGCGTCTCGTACCTGCGTCATGGCGCGATTGTGCCATACCGCACAATCACCGTCAACCGCCGCCGCCGCGCGGGAGCGCTACACTCCGCTGCTGCTCATGGAATGACCTTGGAGGTTTGATGCTCTACGGACGTCGTCTGGACGAAGCGCTCGAGCACGTCGACGGAAGCCGATACGCGTTGGTGCATGCTGTTTCGAAGCGCGCGCGCCAGATCACGCTGTGGCTCACCGCCGACCCGGCAGAGTTGCGCTCCGAGGATGCGCCGCCGCCCGCACCGGGCGAGTTGTCGTCCCGCGACCCCGTCGCCCTTGCCGAGGCCGAGATCCTGGCTGGCGAGGTGGATGTGCGCTGGAACCCCGACGGCAGCCCCGAGGAGCGCGAACTGCCCGAGGCCACCGCATTCGAGGCGGACCCGCTGCTGCTCGAGCTTGACGATGACGAGGCGTTCGAGGTGGACGACTCCCCCGCCGCCGGTGCCACCAGCCTGGCCGAGGCCCTCGAGGCAGTTGCCTCGGGCGAGGCCACGACCGTGGAGGCCGCCAGCGACGCAAGCATCGTCGAGGCCGGCGAGGAAACCGTGGATGACCTCGATGCAGACGTTGACGCCGACCTCGACGCGGCCCCGGACCCCGAGGCCGCGTAGTCCGCGTGCGACGGTGAGTGCCCGATGATCTCGGGCCTCACCGTCGCAGATCTTGCCCGCGACCCGCACGAGGTCGCACGGGCGCTCCCGGCATGGCGCCGGGGCGACGCCGATGAGGCAGTGGTGGCCACGCTCGATCTGGCTGCGCGCCATCTGCACGACCGGACCCCGGTCATCTGGATCTGGAGCGGTCGCACTCCAGACGACTGCCCCGCCTGGATACTTCCCATACGTGCCACGCAGGCCATGGCATTCGGTCCCCGTGGGCCTGCCCGGGTGCTCATGCATGCGCTCCGGGCAGCCGTGGAGGCAGGTGTGCTCGCGGAGGCCGTGAGCGTGCTCGACTGGCACGGCTTCGTGCTGCTCACCCTCCCGGACCTTGATGATGAGATCGCGCCGCTCGCACTGGCTGAAGCCTGCGCCGATGCCGACGCGGTTGTGCTGGCCCCACTCCCCGCATCACTCCGCCCGGACGGCGAGGACATCCCGCTCGTCGGGCCTCCGCCCCATCTGGACGCCGCCGACCCGCTGGCGGCGCTGTCGCGGGCCACGTGGTCGCACCCCATCCGGGTGGCACTCACCCTGGCAGCCCACGGGCAATCGATCGACGCCCCCTCATACCCCGCCGAGATGGTGTCGGAGCTCCGGCGCTGGGGGCTCGATGGCACCCCGCCCCCGCCCGGGGCCGCGAGCCTGGCCATTGAGGACGACCCCTGCCCCCGGCGCAGGCGCGCGCGCACCGTGCTGCGGCGCCTGCTCCGCATGGGCAAGGTGGGCGACCAGCACCACACTGAGTTCGACAACCTCTACCGCGGAGCGGCCGCCGATGACCGGCGCGACGCGCTGGAGGTGGGCGAGGCGCTCGTCCGTGCAGGACTCCTCGGCGAGAAGCCCAGCGTGGGCCAACGGCATGTGTACCTGCGGCGGGGTTCGCTGCCCGACATCCACGCGCTCATCGATCGCGGGGAGACGCGCGATGCCGTGCTCGCCGGGGAGTGGACCGCCCCTGGACCCGGCGACGCCTGACAGCGCGCCGCGGAAAGGAGCCCCGGCTCACGCCCCGTCAGGCGTCCCCTCGGTATCGCCGAGCAGCCCACGCCGCCGGGCGATGGCCTCAAACACAAGAGTGGTGAACGGCGGGATACTGGCCAGCAGGGCCCAGACCGTGACGGTCCGCGACCAGCGAAGGCGCGACGCGGCAAACAGGGTGGCGCCCAGATAGGCGACGAAGGCGACGCCGTGCAGCGCCCCGAATACCGACACGAGCACCGTCGTGGTCTCGGGGACGTACTTGACGTACATCCCCACCAGGAGGGCGGCCCAGGTGCAGGCCTCGACGATCGCGGCGATGATGAACACGCGGACCGCAATGCGTTGGCCGGGCATGGTCAGGGGGTCGATCCTGACGCCGGCACGGTCACCGTCACCGCCGGCAGGTCGGTGACCAACTGCAGCTGGGTTGGGGCATCGGGACCACCGGCAGCGAAGTACCCGAGCACACCGCCGGCAACCAGTGTGACGGTGGCGATGACGATGGCGACCCATCGACGCACGACCGGCCGCTCGCCCTTGCCGGTCGGGCGATCACCGCGGGCGCGGGCTGTGTTGGGCTGAGGCGGTTCCGTGCTCATCGCGCCACCGAATCGCTGGCGTTGCGGGCCCAGCGTGCGAATGCTGCGTCAAGGGCCACCGACGGGTCCCACGCATCGGGGGTCCCCGGCACCGTTGCGGCAGCGAGTTCGAGGTACCACCGCGAGGAGCCTTCGTACGCCGCGGTCAGATCGGCCAGCGTGTACCGGTTACCCACACGGCGGCGCAGTTGGTCCTCGACCGCGCTCACCACCCGAAGCCGCGCATCACGTGTCGGCGACGGCTTGGCCATCTGGCGCTCTCCGGCATCCCAGTCGAGGAGCGCGGTCATGACCTCGGGCTGCACGCCCCTCACGATACCGGCTCCGCACAGCACGTGGTGGGCCAGGTGGCGCCGCTTCGCTGCATGATCCAATCGCCCACGGGTGTGCCGCCTTCGGCCAGCGCGAAGGCCAGATGTGCATGAAGACACTTGACGTGCACGGGGTTGCCCGACCCGGCCACACGGTGGCCACCGTGCACGGCGGCGTGCTGGGCGTGGGCGTTGGCGAGGGCATCGGTCATCTCGGGGTCGGATTCCAGCATCCGGACACCCCCGTCCGCCTCCAAACGGCTCACCGCTGTGACGAGCGCACGGCAGGCAAGCCAGTCGCGCGTCGGAAATGGATGCCCGTCGGCATCGATGGGGGCATTCTGAATAACGGCGGGACCACCAAAAGGACAGCGCACTGCCACACGGAAACCTGCGTGCGGATCGCGGCCGATCAGTCGACGAACGGCGTCGGCGTCAGCCGACGATCCCGCTGATGAATCCCCAGACACCGGTTGATCCATCATCGGCGGGCCTCGGCGGCACCGCGGGGTGCTTGATACCCCGTACCGCGTAGGGCGTCTCGCCCGGGCGCACCATGCCCAGCTCGCGGGCGCGCGTCTCGAGTACCTGTGGCTCCTTGAGCGCACGGATTTTCGCGGAGATCGCGTCGCGCGTGGCACGGGCCTTGATCAGGGCGACCTGCTCCAGGCGGAGCTGCTCCTTCTGTCCCAGATAATCCCGCACTGGGCCGATGTACGCGAAGGCGATCCCGACGAACAGCCCGATGACCAGCAGTCGCTTGAGCAGCGCCCCATCCCCGCGTACGGAGGGGCCCCCGGTGGACCCCGTCGCATATGGGGTACGCCACCGGTGGCCGGGCTCCTTCCCACGCCATCACGCGGGAGCGGATGATCAGTGGTGCGAGAACGCCGACGGTCCGGGATAGGCCGCTGCGGGCCCGAGGCGTTCCTCAATACGGAGCAGCTGGTTGTACTTCGCGGTTCGCTCCCCACGGGCTGGCGCGCCGGTCTTGATCTGGCCGGCGCCGGTCGCCACTGCGAGGTCGGCGATGAAGGTGTCCTCAGTCTCACCGGAGCGGTGGGAGATGATGGATCGGTAGCCGTGGCGCGATGCCAGTTCGATGGCGGCAAGGGTCTCCGACAGCGTGCCGATCTGGTTGACCTTGATGAGAATGGCATTGGCCACCCCGCGGTCGATGCCCATCTGCAGGCGCGCGGTGTTGGTGACGAACAGGTCGTCGCCCACCAGCTGCACGGTGTCGCCCACCCGATCGGTGAGCAACTTCCAGCCATCCCAGTCGTCCTCGGCCATGCCGTCCTCGATGGACACAATGGGGAAGGAGTCGCAGAGGTCGCCCCAGTAATCGGACATCTCGGCGGAGGTCAGCACGCGGCCCTCACCGGCCAGGTGGTACGCACCGTCCTTCCACAGTTCGGTGGTGGCCGGGTCGAGCGCGATGGACACATCCTCGCCCGGGCGGTAGCCAGCAGCCACGATGGCCTCCATCACCACGTCGAGGGCGGCACGGTTGCTCGGAAGGTCGGGGGCGAACCCGCCCTCGTCGCCCACGCCCGTGACAAGGCCGCGGTCGCGCAGCACGATCTTGAGCGCCTGGTACACCTCAGAGCCCATGCGGAGCGCCTCGGCAAAGGTGCGTGCACCGACCGGGCACACCATGAACTCCTGGAAGTCCACCGAGTTATCGGCGTGCATGCCACCGTTGAGGATGTTCATGAGCGGCACCGGCATGCGGTGGGCGCGGGCCCCGCCGATGTACCGGTACAGGGGGAGCCCGGCGTCGGCTGCAGCGGCCTGGGCCACGGCGAGCGAGCACCCGAGAATGGCGTTGGCGCCCAGGCGGCCCTTGTTGGGGGTTCCGTCCAACTGGGTCATGGTGCGGTCAACCGTCGACTGGTCCTCGGCATCCAGGCCCACCAGCGCGGCGAACAACTCGTCCTCCACATTGGCCACGGCCTTCAGCACGCTCTTGCCGCCGTAGGCCGACGCCTCGCCGTCACGCAGCTCAACGGCCTCATGCATGCCCGTGCTGGCCCCCGACGGGACGGCTGCGATGCCGATTGCACCGCTCGCAAGCTCCACCTCGACCTCGATGGTCGGCTGACCACGGGAATCGAGGATCTGCCGGGCATGGACGCGAGTGATCTCGGACATTGGACCTTCCGCTTCGAGGTGAAGATGACCCGACGAGCCTACCGGCGCGGGGCGGCTGCGGTCTGCGTCAGTCGTGCTGCTGGCGGTATCGCAGGTACCACTGAAGTTGTGCGTCGGCATCCAGCGCCTCGAAATCGTCCCCGGCAACCTGTGCGAGGGCGGCGGCACCCTCCACCCGCTCGCGGAACCGGGCGGCGGCGGCGCGCACGGCGATCTCCGGGTCAACTCCCGCGGCGCGGGCCACGGCGACCGCGGCGAAGATGACGTCACCCACCTCATGCTGGGAGGGGTCGGCGCGCACCTCCCCCACCTCCTCGTCCAACTTATCGAGGGCGGCACCCACGTCGGGGAATGCAAATCCGACACTTGCGGCACGCTTCTGGGCCTTGGCCGCATAGGCCAGCGCAGGGAGCCCAGGCGGTAACTCGTGGAAGATGCCCTCGTCGGGTCGCTCAGCCCGCTTGCGCTGCTCCCAGATATCCACCACCGCACCGGCATCGGCGGCCGCCTGGTCGCCGTACACATGGGGGTGGCGACTGATGAGCTTGTCGGCCTGCCCCCGGGCGACCGTGGCCAGGTCGGCATGGCCATCCTCCTCAAGCAGGGCTGCGAGGAATACCGACTGGAACAGCAGGTCGCCGATCTCGTCGGCCTGATGCGCGGGGTCGCCATCGGCCACGGCCTCGGCGACCTCGAACGCCTCCTCCACGGTGTGGGGCACGATGGTGGCCGCGGTCTGCACCCGGTCCCACGGGCACTCAGCCCGGAGGCGCGATGCCACGACGGCGAGCTCGGCCACACGGGTGCCGATGGCGCGGGCTCGCAGGATGTCGCGAGCCGGCACGGTGTGTGCCGTGGGGTATGCCGCGGCGATCGCATGGGCCATCGGGTCGGGCGCGATCACGGTGCACTCGGCGGGCAGCATGAGGATGTCGTCGGGCAGGGGCGCCCCCACGACACCGATCAGCCCCTCGACGGCCGGGTCAAGGGGCGCAGAGAAGACCGCGCCCGAGAGATCACGGATGGCATCCAGCGCAACCGAGGGCACGGAGTCGGGATCGCCCGGGCCGAGGGCGATGACCCGGATCACGTTGCTATCCGCCCGTGGTGCTGACGGGCTTCAGCGATTCATCGGAGTACACGATGCGCGAGTCCCACTCCTTGAGGAGCTTGGTGCGCCACTTCGCCTCTGCGGTGCTCTTCTTGATCTGCAACTGCTGGGTGATGATGTTCGTCTGGGCCTCGGCACACGGGATGTCACGGGCGGGCGTCACCGAGGCGGTGATGATGTGCCACCCGAACTGTGTCTGCACCGGTGCGGAGATCTGGCCGTCGCCGAGCGCGAAGGCGACCTTCTCGAACTCGGGGACGAGCGCGCCCTTCGCGATGGCACCAAGGCTTCCGCCCTGATTCTTTGAGCCGGGGTCTGTGGAGTACTGCTTGGCGAGCGCGGCGAAGTTGGACGAGTTGACCATCGCACTGATGCGGTCGGCTTCGGCCTTGGTCTTCACCAGAATGTGCGAGGCCTCGCGACTGGCCGCCTGCTTGAACTCCTGCGGGTGTGCCTTGCAGTAGGCCAGCGCCTGGGCCGGGGTAAACGTGATGCCCTTGGTCACCCGGGCGACCAGCTTGGGCTGTTCGAGATTGGTGCGAATGATGCGCGTGACGTCGGCCCTGGTGAGGTTGGCCTTCTTGAGGAAGTCATCGAACTGCTTCTGGCTGCCGCTGAAGTTCGTTGTGATGATCTTCTTGGTCTCGGCCTTCAACTGCGCAGCGGTCGGCATGCAGGGCTTGCCGCACTTCTCCGCCTCCTGGTCCACGATGCGCTGGAATACCAGCGACGCAAGCGCGGTCTGCGCAAGGGCTGCGTACTCGTCGGTTCCCTCTGCAGGGAACGTCTGCTTCTGCTGCTCGGCTGCGGACTTCTGCTGCGAGAGCGCCTGATCGAGTTCGGACTTCGGGATGACCTGATCACCCACCTGGGCGACGCCGCCATCGGCGACGCCTCCGCATCCGGTCAGGGCGATCGCTGCCAGAGCGACGCCGGCCGCGAGCGCGGCGATTGCGGGGCGAAAGTGGGTCGGCACGGGGCGGAACTGTACCAGCGGTCGAGCGCCGGTCAGGCGCCCCCGGGCATGTCGTCACCCCTGCCGCGACGGCCGCGGTGGAACCTGAGACGGTGATCCTCGATCAGTACCCGGTAGTCGATCCGCAGGACTATCAGCAGCACACCCACCACGATGGCCACTGCCACCACCACCGACCACGGGCCGATGAGGCCGCGCAGCTGATCTGCGAGTGCCGTCGCCGCCAGGCTGCCACCGCCGACGCTGATGGCGTACCCGATGAGGCGCCCCACAAAGACCGATGCGGCCACGAGCCACAACTTCACGCGCACGAGGCCGGCCACGATGAACAGCACACCGGCCGGTGGCGGGGATGCCGCCAGCAGCACGGCCACGCCCAGGTCGCCCGCCGCGCTTTCGAGACGGCCGTGCAGGTACTCAAGGTTGCCGCGTGACCATCGGCCGAGCATCCGCTCGCCGGCGACCCTCGAGATGGCCACCAGGCCCACGCGGCCGACCGTGGTGCCGAGTGCGCCGGCGACGATGGCGAGGGGGATCGAGAGTTTGTACTCCACCACCATGTACGCCACCACGATCCACGACGGGAAGATCGGCAGCGGGATAAGGGCGAATCCCGCCGCGATTGCGCCCAGCACGAGATAGATCACGGCGCAGTCACCGGCGTTGCGATGGCGTCGAGGGCGGCGATGGCGGCATCGATGCGCGCAGACGGGTCGGATCCCGATGGAATGCTGATGAGGTTGTCGGTGGTGGAGTACAGCGCGCCCTCCACCCCGTCGCGGAGCGCCCGCATGCCCACTGAGTCGAGCGTGACCGGCCCGATGACCACACGTCCCGCCCGGGCCACTGCCTGTCGTGCGCCAATCGAGCGCATGCGCAGGCGCAGACCTTGTACGCGTACGAGGGCATGGACCGGCTGCGGCAACTCGCCGAACCGGTCCTCGATCTCTGAGGTGATGCGGTGGAGCGCCTCGGCATCGGGTGCGAGCGCGATGCGGCGGTGCAGATCGATCTTGGCGGCCTCAAGCGGCACGTAGTCGGCCGGGATGTACGCCGAGACCGGGATCTCCACACGCACCTCTTCCTCGGGCGGCGGGTCGCCCCGGCCAGCCGCGATGGCCTCCTGCAGCATCTCGACGTACATCTCAAAGCCCACGGCGGCCACGTGACCACTCTGCTCGTCGCCCAGCAGGTTGCCTGCCCCACGGATCTCGAGGTCGCGCATGGCGATTCGAAGGCCACTGCCCAACTCGGTGTAGTCGGCCACGGCCCGCAGGCGTGCGGCCGCCTCACGCGTCACCGACGCGGTGTCGGGGTAGAAGAGATAGGCGTGGGCGGTCACATCGCTTCGTCCCACCCGTCCACGGATCTGGTACAGCTGGCTCAGCCCGAGCAGGTCGGCCCGGTCCACGATGAGCGTGTTGGCCCGGGGGATGTCGATACCCGACTCGATGATGCTGGTGGCCACCAGCACATCGGCCTCGCCCCGCACGAACGCCATCATCACGTCTTCGAGGGCCGACTCGTGCATCTGGCCGTGGCCCACCAGCACGCGGAGGCCCGGCACCATTTCGCGCACGCGCTCAGCGGCCTCTTCGATGGTCTCCACGCGATTGTGCAGATAGAACGACTGCCCACCGCGCTCCACCTCGCGCGTGAGCGCGGGGATGACCACCTGTTCGTCGAACTCGCCCACGTGCGTGGCGATGGGGCGTCGGCCGGCGGGTGGCGTTTCGATCACGCTGATGTCACGCAGCCCCGACATCGACATCTGCAGGGTGCGCGGGATGGGGGTGGCACTGAGCGCGAGCACGTCAACCTTGAGCCGGAGTTGCCGCAGCGCCTCCTTCTGCGACACCCCGAACCGCTGCTCCTCGTCCACGATGACCAGACCGAGGTCCTTGGGCTGCACATCCATGGACAGCACCCGGTGGGTACCGATGAGGATGTCGAGCTCGCCCGACTTGAAGCGCGCAAGCACCGCCTTGACCTCGGCTGCGCTTCGGAAGCGGTTCACCATGTCAACGCTCACGGGCAGTTCGGCAAAGCGCTCGCGGAAGGTGGCCAGGTGCTGCTGGGCAAGGATGGTGGTGGGCACCAGCACGAGCACCTGCTTGCCACCGGCCGCCGCCTTGAATGCCGCGCGCATGGCGACCTCGGTCTTGCCGAACCCCACGTCGCCGCACACCAGCCGGTCCATGGGCGACGGCCGCTCCATGTCCTCGGTCACTTCGTCGATCGCCCGCTGCTGATCAGGCGTTTCCTGATGGATGAAGCGTCGCTCGAGTTCGCGGGTGAGATCGTCATCTGGTGGAAATGCGAAGCCCTCTGTTCGCCCCCGTGCCTCGTACAGCGAGATGAGCTCACCCGCCAGCTCACGTACCGCCGCACGGGCGCGGGCCTTCATGGTGCTCCAGGACTTGCCGCCCAACTTCGACAGCGCGGGTGCGCTGCCGTCGGCTCCGACGTAGCGCGACACCTTCTCGAGGTGGTCGTGAGGGACGTACAGGCGGTCGTCGCCGGCGAACACGAGCGCCAGGTAATCGCGTGTGACGTTGGCCACGGTGCGGGTCTCGAAGCCCTCGAGCCGGCCGATGCCCTGATCCTCGTGCACGACGTAGTCGCCCACCTTGAGGTCCAGGAATGATGCGATGCGGCGGCCAGCGGTGAGCGGGGCGCGGGCCCCCGGTCGGCGGCGGCGGATGAGCGCGCCGTCGGGCACCACGGACAGACCCAGGTCGCGCGACACGAATCCCGTGCGGAGGTCGAGGTGGGTAAATGCCACCGAGCCCTCCGGCGGCACCCCGCCGTCGGCATCCATGATCACCGGGGCCACCCGGGTCACGAGGTGCTGCGTGCGCTCCATGTCTCCACGCCGGGCGAAGCACACCACCAGCCGCTGGCGATCGGATGACAGGCGGGCCATCTCGGACTCGGCCTCGGCCATACCCCGGGTGGCAAATCGCGCCTCACGCACGTCGAATGCCGGGGTCTCAGTGCCTGACGGCACGCGCAGATCGAGCACTGCCAGGTCGTCAAGGCGCGAGATGAGCATGGCCGGATCGTCCAGGGCACCAGCCGCGGCCTCATCCTCCAGCCGCTCGAGGGCCTCACGGAGTGCACCCTCATAGTCAGCCGGCTGCAGGCGCACCACGCGTGCGCCGGCGATGCCGGGATCGACGAGCGGGTCAACGAGCGGTACGTCGCGGGGCTCGGCAGCCGTCCAGATCCCAACCCGTGTGAGCGGCCGGATGGTCTTCTGGGTAAATGGCGAGAACGCGCGCAGCGACTCCACCTCGTCACCGAACCAGTCGACGCGCACCGGACCGTCAGCGGTAGAGGGATAGACGTCGAGCAGACCACCCCGCACGGCCATCTCTCCCCGCTCCTCCACCTGGGGTACGCGCTCGTATCCCATCCCGGCAAGGCGGTCGACCAAGGCATCCATGTCGATACGCATGCCGGGCTCCAGCACCACCTCATCGGCGCGGACATCACGTGCGGGTACCCGCTCCATGAGCGCGGGGGTGCTGGCCACCACCACCCGGCCAGGCGCACCGAGCACGCCGAGCGCACGTGCGCGCAGGCCGACCAGGTGCGGGGAGATACCCACCGCGCCTCCCGAGACGGCGCCCCGCGATGGCCACAGCGCAACGGCCAGAGGCCCGAGCAGGGCCTCAAGGTCGGTCACGAGGTCGCGGGCCTCCTCGTCGCGTGCCGGTACCACCAGGAGCGGCTGGCCACAGCGCCGCGCAACGGCGGCCAGCACCACAGCCCATGCCGGGCGGCCGAGCGACAGGTGGCCGGCGGTGTGCCCCGCGAGCAGACGATCGGCCGCTTCTCCCACCGGGCCAGACGCGAGCACCAGTTGGTCGAGCGGGGGCGTGCTCATACGGAGTCCGGCCCGGGCTCGTCCGCATCGGTGGCGATGGGATCCGCGTCGTCTGGTGCATCGGCCCGACGGCGCTCGGTGCGCGCCCGGGCACGCTCACCCGCCGGTCGTGCATGAAACCGGGAGATGGCCTCGTCGATGCCGTCAGCCAGTACGGCCTCGGTCATGGTGAGGCCGGCCCCGATGAGCGTGCGCACATCTGCCACCGGCTCGTCGAATGCGGCAAGCACCCATGCCGCTTCGTCACCGCGGAATGCGGCGGGCGCGCGACCCACACCCACGCGAATGCGCAGGAAGTCGGAACTGCCGAGCGCCGAGATGATCGATCGCAGCCCATTGTGGCCGCCGTGTCCACCGCCGCGCTTGCCGCGCACCTCGCCGAATGGCACATCGATGTCGTCGTGCACCACCAGCACCTGCCCGGCAGTGGCATGAAGCGTGCCCGCGGCCGGGCCCACCGATGAACCGGAGTCATTCATGTACGTGGCGGGGATCAGCAGGGCCACAGGGCCGGACGGTCCACGGGCCTCTGCGTAATGCCCCGCGTAGCGCATGGCGAACCGTCCTGCGTCGAGGCGGAGCGCCAGCTCCTGCACCACGCGCTGACCCGCATTGTGGCGGGTGCGCGCGTACTTCGCGCCCGGATTCCCCAGGCCGACCACCAGGCGGACCGGCGGCGCATCGGCTGCCGCGTCCGCCACTGGCCGCTACTCCTCCCCGGCTCCTGCGTCCTCCGA
>CANJMX010000022.1 GCA_947475125.1 Actinomycetota bacterium | reverse complement strand
CGCGGCTACTGCGCGGGCGTCGACCGCGCCATCGAGACCGTTGACCGGCTGCTCGAGGATCGCGGGGCACCCATCTACGTGCGCGGCGAGATCGTGCACAACCAGTATGTGGTGAAGACCCTTGCCGACAAGGGCGCGGTGTTCGTGGATACCCCCGAAGAGGTGCCGGAGGGCGCGGTCATCGTGCTGTCGGCCCACGGCAGCGCACCCGACATCTACGCACGCTGCGCTGCGCGCAACCTCGAGGTGATCGATGCCACCTGCCCCCTCGTCAGCAAGGTGCACGCCGAGGTGCGCAGGTATGCCGGGAAGGGCGCCACCGTGCTGCTGGTGGGGCACGTGCAGCACGACGAGGTCATCGGCACCCGCGGCGAGGCCCCCGAGCGGGTCATCGTGGTTGAGGATGTCGCACAGGCGGAGACCGTTGAGGTTCCCGACCCTGAGAACGTTGCCCTCACCACCCAGACCACCCTCTCGCTGGATGACACCGCCGAGATCATTGCCGTGCTGCGCCGAAGGTTCCCCGCGCTGCAGTCGCCCACCAGCAGTGACATCTGTTACGCCACGCAGAACCGGCAGGACGCCGTGAAGGGCGCCGTGAGCGCTGATGCCACCCGTGCGCCCGAACTGGTGCTGGTGGTGGGATCGCAGAACTCATCCAACTCACAGCGCCTTGTGGAGGTGGCCCGGGCCGGTGGTGCGGCGTCGTACCTCATCGATGGCGTCGACGACCTCGATCCGGCCTGGCTTGAGAGCCATCCCCGCGTGGCGCTCACCGCCGGCGCATCGGCGCCCGAGGTGCTCGTACGCGAGGTGCTCGAATTCCTCGAGACCAAGGGCTACGCACGCGGAGGCAGCGAGGTACCAACCGACGAGGGCGTGGTGTTCGCCCTGCCGCCGCAGATCAGGTAGCCGCAGCCACCGCGTCGATGTCGAGGCGCACGTAGTCGACCGTCACCGGGGCGGGCATCAGGTCAACCACGGCCCGCACGAAGGGGTCGCGCAGGTCGTCGGGCAGCCGTTCGATATGTGAGCCAAGCACGATGGTGCGAAACCACTCCACCGGGTCATCGGGCACCACGGGGCGCGGCACCAGACGGCACCGCACGTCGTCGAAGCCGGCGGCACGGAGGTCGTCGGCCATATCCTCGGGCCTGCGGAAGTTCCAGGGGCCCACCCACCCGGCGAATGAGTGTGCAAAGGGTGTGCGCAGCGCCACCACGGCGGCGGCACGGTGTACGGCATCGATGTTGCCGAAGCCCCCGCACTGCGCGGCAAGCTGCGCGCCCGTTCGCATGGCGCCCCGCAGGCACCCCAGCATGCCCACATGGTCGGGCACCCAGTGGAAGGTCGCCGTCGAGAGCACGGCGTCGCACTCCACGCCCCCGAGGTCGAGGTGCATCAGATCCGCGTGCACCAACTCAAGGTTGGAATGCATGCCAAGTCTCGCGCGGGCGGCGTCGATCATCGACGCCGACCCATCCACGGCGATCACGCGGCCGCGCGGCAGCCGGTGCAGCAGGGCCTCAGCCACCCGGCCCGATCCACACCCGGCATCGAGCACCACCTCATCGCCCCGCAGGTGCAGCCGGTCCAGCACATCAAGGCCCATCGCGAGCATGGGCGCGGAAATCCTGTCGTACGAGCCCCCATCCCAGTCGCGCGTCACTGCCACGGCTACGCGGGCGGCGGGAAGTACACCGGCTCGTCAATGACGAGGTCGGTGGGCACGCGGCCGTGCAGGTCGGCTGGGTCCTGCGCGAAGCGCGGATCAATCTCCACCACCGCCCCGTCAGGCACGGTGACGCCCGAGCTCTCGAGCCATCGCGATGCCCGCGCCACCATCGCCGCGCGGCAGGTGTCGGGCGAGTCGGCACCCTCGGCGTTCTTCACCGGTGCGAAGCGCTCCTCGCGGTCCATCTCGATGGTCGCCGTACGGGCTGCAAGCGGCAGGGCGTCAAACATGAAGGCCTCAAACTTGACGGCGTTCGGTGCCTGCGGGTCGGGGGCGTCCACCGTGGCCACCCGCTTCTCGGCGCGGTGAAATGGCAGTTCCACCTCCCCGCTCGCAATGCGCATCGCGAACCCGCGGTCCAGACAGTGCACACCCGTTGACCCGGCCCAGTACGTGAGCGCGCCATCGGGGTCGCGGGCCTGCTCCAACTCCTTGGGCAGGTCGCTGTACTCCACCAGTGCAGTGCGGCCGTCAACGGTGGCCATCACGCCCATGTGCTCCTCGGCTGAGGTCTTGGCGACCACCAGCGTGCTCATCTCGGCCCGGGCCATGAGGTGCGCACCGACAAGCTCCGGGTCGGCCGGGCGCGTAAGCGGGTTATCCACCTGCATGGTCATGATCACGTCGATTCCGCGCTCCTCCAGGTCACCCAGCACCGCGGCGCGGCCCATGGCGCGGAAGATGCCGCCATGGCCGTCGGGTGAGAGCACCAGTTGATCGGGAGCCTCACGCAGGATGTCGCCCGTGGTGGGATCAACCGCGGGCAGCATGCCCTGCACGAAGGTGCCAACCGTGCGTGGGTCGAGGCCGAACATCGCGTGCTTCTGGAAGAACGCCATGGTCTCGGCGTCATTCTCCGGGGATGTCATGAGCCAGAAGGGCAGGTCGCACCCGTAATCGCGGCGCGTCGCCCCGACACCCGCCGCGTGGATGGCAAACAATGAGTGCAGGGTGACGGGCCCAATGCGGAACATGCCCTTGGGAGAGTCAAACCCGAGGCGCGTGCCCTGCCCCCCGGCAAGCAGCACCACGGCCACGCGGTTGTCGCGAAGCGCCTGCTCCCCCACCGCCCGGGCCTCGGCGCGGCCAGCGGGGTGGTCGGCAATGCGGTCCACGTGTGCGGGACTGATCTCAACCCTGTGCGCCTCCCCCTGTGGGGACCGCACCATGGTCTGCACCAGGCGCTGCACAAGCGACAGGTCGAGCCCCGCACACTGCAGGGCCAGCCGGTCGTGCGCATCGCCCGCGAGAGCGGACACGGAGGCCGCCAGGCGGGACTGCCCGGCGGCCTCCAGCTGGTCCGTCAGCTCACTCATGCGGGAACGAGGCACACCTTGATGACGCCCTCTTCACGCGACTGCATTTTGCGGTAGCCGTCAGGGGCCTCCTCCAGCGAAAGCTCGGTGGTGAGGAGCGGTGCGGGGTCAACCCGTCCGGCCTTCACCGCGTCGAGCAACTCGCCGAAGTAGGCCGGGCCCGGCACCAGACCGCCGGTGATGGTGATGTTGCGCAGGAACTGGTCGAACCAGTTGATCTCGGGCACGTTCTGCATGAAGTGATCCATACCGAGGCAGGCGATGGATCCGCCGGCGCGCACCGTGGCGTGTGCCGCAACCATTGACGACTTGCCACTGATGGAATCAACCACCACGTGGGCACCCTCGCCGTTGGTCATCTCCATCACAAGTTCCCTGATCTCTTCCGGCTCGCGGGCCGTGATCACGCCGGTGGCGCCGAGCTCACGGGCAACGGCGAGGCGGTCCTCGTGGTGCCCCAGCGCGATGATGCTGGCGCCGTCCATCGCCGACGCGCCGTGAATGGCCGAGAGGCCAACCGCACCGTCACCAATGACCACCACGTTGTAGCCGGGCTTCATGCCGGCCTTGCGCAGGCCGTGCCACCCAGTGGACATCACGTCCACCAGCGGCAACATGGTCTTCTGGCGGTCCAGGCCGGCGAACTCGTCCGGCATCTGCACCAGGGTGGTGGCTGCCAGCGGCACGCGCACGTACTCGCTCTGGCCACCCTGCGGGCCGCCGCCGTGCTGCCACGTACGGGGCGCCCAGCCAAACAGCGACCACGAGTTGCACGACGAGTGCAGGTGCTCCATGCACATGGGGCAGGTGCCGTCGAGCACCGAGCACGAGGCAAGAACGCGGTCGCCGGGGCGCAGGTTTTTCACCTCGGCGCCCACCTCCTCGACCGTTCCGATGAACTCATGACCAAGGCGCGAGCCGGGTTCAAACCCAAAGGCCGTGCCGGCGTTCAGGATGTGCAGGTCCGAGCCGCAGATGGCTGCCATGGTCACCTTCACCACGGCATCGGTCGGCTTCTCGATCTGTGCGTCCGGCACGTCCTCGACGCGTACATCTTGATCGCCATTGAAGATAAGACCCCGCATGTCCACTCTCCGAGTTGGTTGCCTGCCTAGTATCGCCCACCGGGCCCTCCAAGGGGCGCCGTAACGGACCATCCGGAGGAGACCGCGACATGGCCGCAACCCGCGTGTGCTTCGTATGTCTGGGCAACATCTGCCGCAGCCCCACGGCCGAGGCCATCATGGAACACCGCCTCGGATTCGAGGAGATGGGCGTGCACGTGGAGGTTGAGAGCGCGGGCACTGGGTCGTGGCATGCCGGGCATCCACCTGACGAACGTGCCCGCGACGAGGCCACCCGTCGGGGGATCCCCATGGGCGGCACCGCCCGGCAGTTCGAGGCCGCCGACTTCGCGCGGTTCGATCTGGTCATGGCCATGGACGCCGACAACGCCGCAGTGCTGCGCTCGCTTGCACCCGATGACGCCGCGCGCGCAAAGGTGCACCTGCTGCGCGAGTTCGACCCCGACGCACATGGCGATCTTGATGTGCCCGATCCGTACTTCGGGGGGCAGGAGGGCTTCGCCGACGTGTTCGACATGGTCGACCGCTCGGTCATCGCGCTCATCGGCCATATCGCCACGCCCCGCGACTGACCATGGGGCCGCCCGACCCCGAGCACATCGCCCGGCTCGCCGGGTCGCAGGTGCACACCACCACGCGCATCCCGGGCGGTTACGTGAGCGACGCCATCCGGGTGCATATGGGCAACGGGCAATCGGTGTTCGTGAAGCACACCCGTCATGCCCCGTCGGGACTGTTCCGCTCAGAGGCTGCCGCGCTCGCCTGGATCTCCGATGCCGGCGTACGCGTTCCCGACGTCGTGGGCGTGGGTGACGACTGGCTCGCCCTCGAATGGATTGACGAAGGGGAGTTCACCGCCGCGGCCCAGGAAGCCCTGGGGAGAGCAGTCGCCCGCATGCACCGCGCGGGTGCCGAGCGCTTCGGTGCACCGTGGGATGGATTCGCCGGCCCGGTGCCCGTCCCCAACGATGCGCGTGATACCTGGCCGGCCTTCCTGGCCGAGTGCCGCATCATCCCGCTGGCCCACGCAAGCAGCCTGCCGGCCGAGATCTGGCGCAGGCTCGACAGCCTGCTGGCCAACCTGCCCGATCTGCTGGGGCCGCCTGAGCCACCGGCACGCGTGCACGGCGATCTGTGGGCCGGCAACCGCATGGTGAACAGTGAGGGCGTTCCCGTGCTGCTCGACCCCGACGCCTACGGCGGCCACCGCGAGATGGACCTGGCGATGATGCGGCTGTTCGGGGGATTCCCCGAGCGTGTATTTGACGCCTACGCCGAGGAGTTTCCGTTGGCGCCCGACTGGGCCGAACGCGTGCAGGTGAACCAGTTGGTACCGGTACTTGTTCACTGCGCCATGTACGGCGGCAAGTGGATTGGCGACGCCGACCAGATCCTGCGGAGCGTCCCTTAACTCGGGATGCCTGCCCGCTCGAGCACCGCAGGGATGTCCATCAACAGCCCGATGAAGAACTCGCCGAACTCCCCGAAGCGAGCTGAGACCTCGTCAAAGCGCATCTCGTAGACGATCTCCTTGAGCGCGGCCAGGTCGTCGCTGAACAGCGTGACCCCCCACTCCCAGTCGTCCAGACCGGTTGAGCCCGTGATGAGCTGCGTCACGCGCCCGGCGTACTTCCGCCCCAGCGTGCCGTGCCCCATCATCATCGCCTTGCGTTCGTCAAACGACAGCGAGTACCAATTGTCGCCACCAACGCGGCGCTTGTTCATGGGGTAGAAGCAGATGAGTTTGCGCACGGGCAGGTCGGGGTGCACGCGCAGTTGGCGGTACTCCTCAATGCGCACCAGCCACTCCGCCAGTTTGCCCTCCACGTCGCTTTCTCCCAGTTCGATGAGGCGCGCACGCTCATCGTCCTCGGTGGCGCGGTACTCGCTCTCCTCGGTGATGGAGAGGTACGTGTACTCGGCCTCAACCGGGCCGGACATGACGCCCTTTACGGCGATGTCGAGGTCGTGCAGATTGGGTGCCACCAGCAGAAATCCAAGATCGGCGCGGCCGCCGACCACCGAGAATGCACGCACCTGGTTCTCGGGGGCGGCGTCGGTGAACACCCTGAGCGCCCGGGCAATGGACGTGCCGCTGCCGGCGTCGGGGTCGACCCTGAGCAGCAGATGGGCAACGGCCCAGCCGCGGGAGGGGATGACTGGTTCAAAGTGGTTGCTCATGGTTCACGACGGTAGCGCAGCCATGCGCACATACCATGTGGGCATGGACGATCCAGAGACCTTCGACCCTGCCGGCCGGTTTCGCGCGGAGGTCGCCGCATCGCTACTGGAGGACCCGCTCCCGGGCCTCCAGGTGCTGGCCGATCGGCTCGGGATCCCCGTCGGGGATGTCGTGCACCACGCCCTTGTGCGATGGATGGCAGCAGGGTCCGAGGCCCTGCTTGCGGCTCCTCCCGAGATGCTGGCGGCCCTGCGTGATGCCGTCGACGCCGGTGATATGGGCCGGGTAAAGGGCATCACCGACGCCCTGCTCGCCGGATGGGACGGATGAGGATGCGCCGCCCCGAACCCGACCCCGTCGGCCCGGGGCAGGAGTCGGTATGGACCTACCCGCGTCCACCGCGCCTCGAGCAGAGCGGCCGCCGTGTGGTCATCCAACTGGGCGACGTGACGCTTGCCGATACCCGTCGCGCGTGGCGCGTGATGGAGACCAGCCACCCACCGGCGTGGTATCTGCCGCCGGAGGACGTCGCCATGGAGCACCTGCGTCAGGCCGAGGGCCGCAGTCTGTGCGAATGGAAGGGTCAGGCCGACTACCTCGACGTCGCCGTTGACCAGATCGTGCTGCCCAAGGTGGCGTGGCGCTACCGCAACCCGGTGCCCGCCTTCGCCCCCATCGCCGGGCATATCGCCTTCTACCCCGGTGCGCTCGAGTGCACGGTGGATGGCCAGTCGGTGCAGGCGCAGCCCGGTGGCTTCTACGGCGGGTGGGTCACGCCCGACGTGGTGGGGCCCTTCAAGGGCGACGACGGGACCTCGGGTTGGTAACTAGCCCCTGCGGTGGGTGAGCGGGATCGCCTGACGGAACCTGAAGACGTCGTCGGGGTCGAACCGGCGGCGTGTATCGATGAGCCGGGCGAGGTTCTGCCCGTAGTAGACCCCGGGATCGTGTCGCTGGTCGGAGTCGATGTAGTTGACGTACTTCTGACCGCTCACGTGTGGCACGAGATCACGCTCGAGTCCGCGAATCCAGGTCACGCCCATCTCCTGCTGGTCGGGTGCGTTCCAGTACGCCAGGTACTGCATGGAGTACCGCATATCGCGGTGGGCGAACGCCGTGGCATCGGGGGCCACACGGTTGATGGCACCGCCGTAGGAGTCCAGCAGCATCTCACCGGTGCCGGCACCCATGGCCTGCCGTGCGGCGATGTGGTCACGGATCACCTCGGCCCCTGCGCGGTCCATCGGTGCCGACTCGGCCACGTAGTCGGACTTGCCCCAGAAGTACGGACGCGCTTCGGCGCCCCCGGGGTTCATCTGCTGCCGCGTGCACTGCTCGGCCGCTGCATGCGTGCATTGCGCCCAGAACTGCACCAGAGATGCATAGCTCGCCTGCCTGATCACCGTTGATGCCGGGGTCACCTGCGCCAGGAATGGCGCAAGTTCGGCAGCCAACCCCGCTTGGTCGCCAAAGAACTGGCCCGACACCTGCGAGATGGGGTTGGGGCCATCGGCGTTGGTGAGTGTGCTGCACATTGTGAACATGTCGTCGCCCGTGGCATGCGCCCATTCCTGCCAGGCCATGATCACCTCCGGGCAGTCGGCCCAGTCAAACCGGAACACGAAGCCCATGGCCGCATCGGTGGGATGCGTGCGCATCTCATACGAGGTGACGATGCCGAAGTTGCCGCCGCCGCCGCCCCGACAGGCCCACAGCAGATCCCTCTCGCTACGGGCATCGGCCGTGCGGATACGGCCGTCGGCCGTGACGATGCGCAGCCCCTGGATGTTGTCCGACAGCGTCCCCCACCTTCGCGCCACCATGCCCAGGCCACCGCCCTGGGCCAGGCCGCCCACCGATACAGTGGGGCACGTCCCGCCCGGGATGGTGAGTCCGTACCGCGACAACGCGCCGTACGCCACACCGAGGGCTGTGCCGCCGCCAATGTGCGCGTATGGCACCCGACCGGATCGCGGCACCACCGCAGACAGGTTGGTGAGATCCACCACCAGGCCGTCGTTGATCGTGGAGTAGCCCTGGTACGAGTGACCACCCGCGCGCACGGTAATGGGCACCTCATTGCGGGCGGCCCAGCGCACGGCGGCCTGCACATCACGCTCATCCAGCGCGTAGAGCACCCCCAGCGGGCGGCGTCCCTCAAAGCGCATGTTGTAGACCTGCGCGGCGAGGAACAACCCAGCATCGCTGCGGGTCACCAATGGCCCCCGAGTGGCGGTGCCGAGCTCGCGCAGCAGGCGAGCCATGCCCGATGCGCGCGTGGCCGCCGCGGTGGTCCACGACGGCAGCACTGCAGCGGCGGCAAGGGCAGCGCCGCCCATGAGAAACGACCTGCGGCTGACGGGGCGCCGGGGGGGATGCGATTCGGAAATCATGCGGAAAGGCTACGCAGGAGCCTCAACCTGCGTCTGGCTCAGGCCGTGATGCGCTTCACGGTCGTCGTGGTCACCGCATAGATATTGCCCGCGCGGTCCTGGCCGAATGACGTGACCCCCGGTATGCGCCCCAATCGCCCCGTGATCTCGCGGCTGGGGCCCGACCCATTGGCCGGTATCGCCCAGATCTTGCCCGAGCACCAGTCGCCATAGATGTACATCCCTTCGAGCGCTGGCACCCTGCCACCGCGCTGGACGTACCCGCCGGTCACCGAGCAGTCGCCGCCACCGTGGCGGTACTGCGCCACGGGGTCGGTCTCGGTTGCCGACCGGGGCCCGCCCTTGAAGTCGTCGGTGCCCTCGCGTCGGCTCCAGCCGAAGTCGAGTCCACCCACTCCAGCCGGGGCACGATCGACCTCCTCAACCGCGTTCTGGCCCACATCGCCGATCCACATGGCGCCCGTCACCGAATCGAAGCTGAACCGCCAGGGGTTTCGGAGCCCCAGGTGCCAGATCTCGGGCCGGGTGCCGGGGGTCCGCGCGAAGGGGTTTCCGGCAGGCACTGCGTACGCCTTGCCGGGATCGCGTTGGGAGGGGTCGATGCGGAGGATCTTGCCGAGCCATGTTGCCGGGTTGGCTGCGGTGCCATCCTGGTCGCCCGCGCCCCCGCCGTCACCGAACCCGACATAGAGCATTCCGTCGGGACCGAACTGCAGGTTGCCGCCGTTGTGGTTGGCGTACGGCTGGCGCTGGCGCAGCACACCGCGAGCGGTGCGCGTGGACACCCGCGCCGCGCCGGGTCGCGATCGCAGCTCCACCACGCGTGAGTTGCCTGATCGGTCGGTGTAGTTCACGTACAGACGGCCGGTGCTGGCGTAATCAGGAGCGAACGCGAGCCCGAGCAACCCCTGCTCAAGGGACTTCGCGCCCACGCGATCGCGCAGATCGAGCCAGATTGGGCCCGGCCTGCCCCTGCGCGTAATGGGCCTCACCACGCCAGTGCGGGTCACCACCAGCAGGCGTGCCTCTCCGGGTGCCTGCACCACCCCAAGCGCGCCGTCAAAGCCGCGGCCCACCGGCGCGAGACTCAACGCAGATGCGCCGGATGCAACCGAGAGGGCTGCCAAGGTGCCGATGAGCGCCGTACGGATCACGGCTGGTGACGCTAGCGCGGCGACGGCCCGAAGCCGCAACCAACGGTCACGTGGGGCGCTAGTTGACCTCGACGGGCTCGACAACCGGCTGCACCACGCGACTGACGGTGACCGGCAGCAGGCGCACAAACGCGTTGAGCTCGGGGATGGAGGCACCGCCCTTGATGCCGTCCACCAGTCGAAGCAGCACCGCGACCTCGCGTGGACCGAGGTCCGGGATGACGGGCGCGAGGGCTTCCTCGAGATCCCCCCTCATCTTCGGGTCGATCTGCTTGAGCGCGGCGGTCAGGTCAGGAGGCAAGGCATCGGGCATTCGCCCATTCTAGCCTACGCATCCCGTTTCTCCCGATCGCCCGGCCCCGCGCGCGATGTCGCCAGTAAGCGCACGGCGCAGACGGTGCGCCACGGGTTGGTAGGCATTCGATGGGATCTCGTGCCCCAGTGCCAACGTGGCCGACAGCGCATCAATGACGGCCGCGCAGGCATCAGCCACCGACATGGGCACCGGCACAAGGCCACCCCCGGTCATCGGACCAAGCACCTCGCGGTCGAGCCTCGCGGGCAGCATGTCGGGAAGCACAAAGGCATCCTCCAGCGCAGCCCCCAGATCGTGATGATCAATGAGCGCCACAACGGGCGCCACGCGTCCGGCGTCGCGTGCCACCGCCACGATCACCTGTTGCTGCCTGGGGGCATCCACCGGGGCCGCGGCCCAGGCGGCCACTGGAGTTTGATCCTGCAGCCCCGCGATGCACGTGGCCTCGGGAACGGTGCCGTCCGTCAGGCGCGCTGCAAGATGGCCTGCTCCCCCTTCCACCACCACGGCGCAGGCAGAGAGCAGATCGCGGCACGCGGGCGTGCCCGCCCGTGCCATGGCCCCAAGGAGTGCGATGAGGGCATCCTCTGGCAGGAGACGCGCAATCTCCTCGATGACCACCTCCACCAGGTGTGCCCGCCCGAGTGCAAGCACCGCCTTGGCAAGGGAATTCGGGTCGGCGAGCCATCCGACCGGGCCGGCAGTGCGTTGCGCGAAACGGGCCAACGCGGCTTCGCCGTCAAGCTGGTGCGCCAGATCAACCAGGCATGCACGTACCACCGCATGCCGTGACGCCCCAGATCGCGCAAGGGCTCCCTGCACCGTTCGGCGCGCCGAACGCTCATCCCCGATTGACAACATGGCGATGGCCGCGGCGTAGCGATCATCTGGATCGTCGTCGCTCCCCCCTCGGGTCACCCCACCAGCGGCATCTGCCATTCGCTCCATGGGGCCACGCTAGCCCCGCTCATGCCACCAAACACGCGCTGTGTGTGCGGACTTCCGCACGACTTCGTGCATCTATCCGTGAATGGTCACGGTGGCACCACTGCTCGCCATCCGCGACAACACCCTCACGTTGGCGTTGTGCATACGAATGCACCCGTGGCTCACCGGCTTCCCAATCAAGTCGGGCAGGCTCGTGCCGTGGATCGCCACGCGACCATTGCCGCCGGCGAACTCGTTAAGGACATTCGAATATGCCGTGAGCGGCATGACGATAGGGCCGAGGAACGCTTTGGGATCACCCGTGGGGATGACCTCAGCGATGGCAAACCGCCCGGTGGGTGTGGGCGTGGTGGGCATGCCCACGGCCACCTTGAACAACTTGAGTCGGGTACCACCGCGGTACAGGGCGAGCGTACGTGCCCCCACATCGATGTCGATTCGCAGATGGATCTCGCGAAAGATGAAGTCGGTGGCGCGCATCCACCCCATGGTGTTGTTGGGGCGCACCGGCAGAAGCATCTGCACCCACCTCACGCCGCGCACAATCTTGACGCCGCGCACCTGGAGCCATACGGGGCCCGCACCCAATGGGCTAATGGGCTGCACCAACTTGATGGGCTTGCCGCCCGGCCCCGGCATCGCCCGGGCCGTTGAGGTCACCAGCAGGAGACCGGCCCATGTCGATGCGCGTGTGGACGCCGCAACGCGTGATGGAGGCGGCACCGGCACCGCTTTGCTGGGCGTTGACGTGGTTGGGGTGGGTACCGGATCCGGATCCGGCGCAATGGGGGCGGACGTGGTGGGGGCGGGGTCATACGACGGTGTCGTGCCCGTGCCCTCATCGGCCAGCGCGAGACCGGGGATTGCAACGACGAACGCGGCGGCCAGAACCACGAAAAGGGAAATGTGGCGCACGCAGCCACGATACCGCGCACCAGGCGGCCCAACGCATGAGATCGTGCTGCGGAGACCATTCAGGGATGGCCGGTATCATCGCCGGTATGCGCAAACTCATCCTCCCCATCACCGCCGTTGCCCTCGCCGCGACCGCCTCAGTCGCCACCGCCTGGACGGGTGCCCGCCCCATCGGTGGCACCTGGAATGGCACCGCACGCAGCGTCACCGATGCATCCATCACGTTTACCGTGCACGGCAATGTGTCCATCGGCACCGACGGGCGTCCAACCGGACGCGCTGATCTTGGTGCCCCGCTCAACTGTTCCGTGCGCTGGACCCCCGTGCGCCAGACCGCTGGCGTCACCACATTCCGTGAGACGGTCACCGCGACCCGAAGCACCCTGTGCGACGACGGCGGCATAGTCAACCTTTCGCGTGCCGCCGATGGCACCCTGCGCTACCGCTGGACCAAGGGCGACCTGGCGAGCATCGCGTATCTGGACGGCATCTCGGGGCACTGGCGCGGCGTCGGCCATTCAGCGGATGGAGGCCGGTTTGCGACCGACCTCATTGTGCGCGGCACCGTATTGGGAGGCATCGAGGGCTCCGTGGGCTACGGCCCGCCCCTCACCTGCAGTGGGTACTGGGTGCCGCTCAGTGGCAACACCCCCGGTTGGCATCGCTTCACCGAGGCGATTACGCAGACCCACACCAAGGAGTGCGTGGGCACTGGGACGGCATCGGTGGCACTTCGCACCGATGGGCGTCTGCAGTACCGCTGGACCGGCGGTGGATTTGTGACCACGGCCGTGCTCGATCGCGTGGCTGGCTAGCTCCATGCCGGAGAACCTCACCAGGCGCGGGCGCACCGTCACAAAAGGGACTGGTGGGGAGCGCGCGCACGATGCCGACCTCATGTTGCTGCGGGGACCGGAGCCCGAGTTCCTGTCCACCGACTCCTGGCGGGTTTTGCGCATTCTCGGGGAGTTTGTGGACGGCTTCGACGCGCTTGCCCGGGTGGACCGTGCGGTCGCGGTGTTCGGGTCGGCCCGTACCGCACCGGGCGACCCCGACTACGAGGCCGGGGTTGAGATCGGACGACTGCTGGCGAAGAGGGACCGGGCAGTCATCACCGGAGGCGGGCCCGGGCTGATGGAGGCCGCCAACAAGGGGGCGCACCAGGCCGGCGGGCTCTCCGTCGGCCTCAGCATCGAACTGCCACGCGAGCAGGGGCAGAATCCCTACGTGAATCTGGGCGTGGACTTCCGGTACTTCTTCGTGCGAAAGACCATGTTCGTGAAGTACTCCGAGGCATTCATCGTGATGCCCGGCGGCTTCGGCACGCTCGACGAGCTATTTGAGGCCCTCGTGCTCATCCAGACCGGCAAGGTGCGCGACTTCCCACTGGTGCTCTACCGCAAGGCCCACTGGCAGGGGCTCATCGACTGGATGCGAAGCACCACACTCGGAGAGGGCTTCATCCAGCCCGAAGATCTGGACCGCATCCGCATCGCCGATACGCCGGAGGAAGCCGCCGCCTTCGCATGCGGTGATGACGCCTGACGTCTGGCAGGCCGCAGCCCCACCCAGAAATACTGCGCCAACGCCTCGGAGTGAGAGGGGCACTGCGGCTCGGCGTACGCCCCCACGCTCATCCCCGGGCCGTCACTTTGGCCACGCGAACGGGGACAGTCACCTGATCGATGGTGTCGCCTTTGACGCCCACCGCACGGACGGTGATGCCGGATGGTGACGAATCGACCTCGAGGAACTCGTAGACGGGCTTGCACATCACAAGACCCGGCTGCGAGCGCACGCACGGATAGAGCCCCGCGCCGCCACCGCCGCTGGTGATGTACGTCACGCCTCCGGTGCGAATGCGTTCGTAATTGTGGTTGTGCCCCGATAGCACCAGTGAGACGCCGTACTTCTTGAACAAGGGCTCCCACGCCCGACGCCCCTCGTACGACGGCGAGTGCATGCCGGCCGTGTACACCGGCTGGTGCACCGCGACAATGCGCACCGGCTCCTTCGCCGCCTTGAGCGTGCGCTCCAGGAACGTGCGCTGTGCGGATGACGACGGGTTATTGCCGTCAAGCATGGTGAACCGCGTGCTGCCGTTGGCGTAGGTGTAGTACCGCTTGCGCGCGCCCAGCACCGTGGCGGTCGAATTACCGCCCAGATCGTGGTTGCCCCATGCGGCACGCCACGTGACGCCCTGTGCCAGCAGGCAGGCCATGGGCTGGTAGTAGTTGCCGTCGGTTGCCACGCCGTCGGGCGAATAGAAGTTGTCACCCACCGTCATTACGAACTTGGCGGGGTTGGCTGCGTTACTCGCGCACATGGCCTTTGCCACATCGGCCTGCTGAGTGCTGCCCGTACCCCAATCACCCACGACCAGGAAGTGGGTTGATGCCGGTGTCTGCGCCGAGGCGATGGCCACGGGTGCCAGCACGGCCGCGGCCAGCGTGAGAGCGGCGATTCGGTTCATGCGCCCGATGCTGACAGCACCGCCCGTGGCCGCGGGGCGCCCGGGGTCGCCACGGAACCGGTCAGGCGGCGGCGTCATCCACTGCCGCGCGGGGTGCGACAGTGGCACGCAGGCGATCACGTGCGGCGTCGAGGGCGCGCACGGTGTCGGCGTGCGCATGAGTCTGCGAAATCGGGGGCTCATCGTCGTCGCGGCGGGCACGCACGATGGCTGCGCCAACTGCCGCTGCGGCGGTAACTGATGCAAGCCCGATGAATGTCCTCGCCATGTGCACGATGCTAAACATGGGCCCCGGCGGCACTGCTGTGACGCCGCTGTGCGCATGCCCGCACGGATGCGCGTGATCGGCCACAGGGCACTGGTATAGTCTCCCGCCTGCCCGCGGGCGGACGGGTGCCCTGTGCACCATCCCGTTTCCGCAGCAGCCCACATGAGAACCAGCCCGGAGGACCGGCGATTCACCCGTACCAGATCATGATGATCCTCAGCACCGAGGCCGATGGCGAGCAGCACGCGGAGATCATCTCCCGTGTAAGCACACTCATCGACGAGGCCGGCGGTACCGTGGACGATGTCGCTGAGTGGGGCCGTCGCCCCATCGCCTATCCCGTGCGCAAGCAGACTGACGGCGTGTACGTCATCGTCACGTGCCAGGCCGAGCCTGCCGCGATCGACGAGGTCTGCCGCATCCTTTCCATCAGCAAGGACGTGGTGCTGCGGGCCATGCCGTTCCGCCTCTCGGACGCCGAGCTTGAGGCCGCGAAGGCCAACGGCGTCCCGCTGCCGGTTGACGACCGCCCCGCCGAGGAGCGCCCCCGTGGCGGCCGTGGTGGACGTGGTGGTGGCGCCGCTGGCGGCCGTCGCCGCGACCGGGACCGCTAGGAGCCCCCGGTGGCTGCAGACCTCAACCGCGTCACCCTCGTCGGTCGCCTCACCCGCGACCCCGAGGTGCGTCACCTCGCCAGCGGCGACCCGGTGTGCTCCATGCGCATCGCGGTGAACAGCCGTGGCCGCGGGG
>CANJMX010000021.1 GCA_947475125.1 Actinomycetota bacterium | reverse complement strand
GGCCGTGAGTGACCGCCGCAGATCGTCGGCGGCACCGCCGTCGTCGCCTGCGGCCACGTGGCAGTCAAGGCGCCATGGCCGTACCTGCGTCGTGATCTCCGTGGTGCTCTCCGTGGTGCTCAAGAGGCGTCCCACGCAAGTCTGAGGCCCGCGAAGATCTGCCGGCGCTCCGGGAGGTCCCAGTTGCGGAAGGTTGCGCGCGCGGCAACGGGCTGGGTGGCCCACGACCCCCCGCGTAGCACCTGATACCCGCCGCCAAAGAATGGCTCCGCATATTCGCGGTACGGGAATGCGCGAAAGCCGGGGTAGCAGTCGAATGGCGTGGAGGTCCACTCCCACACATCGCCCAGGAGTTGCTCGCAGCCGCTGGCCGACGCGCCCGCGGGGTATGCCCCGGCATGCGAGGGGCGGAACGAGCACTGCCCGACATTCGCCCGCCCGTCGTGGACCGCATCGCCCCATGGGGCCCAGGCGTCGACGGGGGACTCAGGGGCAAGGCGGGCCGCCATCTCCCACTCGGGTTCGGTCGGAAGCCGACCGCCCGCCCACCGCGCGTGCGCCTCGGCCTCGAAGAACGACACGTGGCACAGGATCTCGGCGGGATCCAGGGCCTCGGTGCAGCCGAACTGCGTGCGCTGCCAGCCGCCCTCACCGTCGGGCTGCCAGTGGAGCGGCGCGGTGATGTCGGCCTCGCACCGCCAGGCCCACCCGGCCTCGCTCCAGTGCCGAGGGTCCGCGTAGCCACCATCGGCCATAAACTCGAGGTGGCGCCCGATGGTGACCGGATGGCGGTCGAGCAGAAAGGAGGCGACCTCGGTGGGATGGCAGGGGCGCTCGCAGTCGAGCGCGCCGTGGGCGCCGTCGGATCCCATCATCAGCGGGCCACCGTCGATGACCACCGGGTCCGGGTTGGCGACGGGCGCGTCGACCGCCGGGAGCGCCCCGGCACAGGGCGAGTAGGCACCGGCTGGCATGAGCTGGAGGGTCTGCAGCAGCGTCTCGTCGTGCTGCGCCTCATGCTGGGCCACCATGTCCCACACGAAGCCGCCGCGAGTGAGATCGGGGGCGTCGTCAGAGATGTCGGCACCCGCGAGAACGTCGAGAGCACGTTCGCGTGTGCGGCGCATGTACTCGCGCGACTCGTCGGCGTCGAGGATGCGGATGTCTCCGCGCACGGCGCGCGGGGTTTCGAAGGCGTCGTAGGTGGCCGCCAGATCGGGGTGGAGCGGCGCGGACTGGTCGAGGCGCGTGACCAGCCACAGTTCCTCGTACGCGGCGATGTGCGCCATATCCCACGCGGGCGGACTCATGATCGGATCCGGGCTGCGCGTAATCCATTCGGGGTCGAGCGGCTCGAGAATGGCAAGCGTGCGCTGGCGAACCGTGTCGAGGCGCTCTGCGATGGCATCCGGGGCAGCGGTCATGCGGGCATCATGCACGCCGCTGGCCCTCAGATGATGTGAGGACGGTCACATCGCGCCGACCGCCACACGACCCGGTCGCGGGCCGCCGGGCCGCCTGCAGGCCTACTCGGTGGAGAGGTTGGGGTCGGCCTGCTGGGTGACGGGGTAGATGGCGAGGAAGTGATCCTCGGGTGCTGCAAGCAGCACGTCAACCTCGGCGACGGTGGCTGACTGCCCCGACTCCGCGAGGGCATCGCGGTAGCGCCCCAGAAGTTCGCCCACGCTTTGCAGATCATCGTCATTGAGCGCAAGGATGCTGACCTTCGCCGCCTTGGAGAGGCGACGCCGGATGGCGGCCTCGTCGAGGTTCCAGTCGGCGTTCTGGCGCACATACACCACGCCGCCGGTCATCCCCGAGCACAGCCACGGACCCGGGTCGCCGAGCACAACCACCCGCCCGCCGGTCATGTACTCGAAGGCGAAGCCCTTGCAGTTGGCCCGGGCACCGAGGGTGCCAATGCGGTCGTCAATGGGGGCGCCAGGCTGTCCGCCCAGCACCATGTCAGCGCCCGAGAGGCGGATTCCCGCGCGGGCGTCCGCATCGCCCTGCACCAGGAAGACCCCATGCGACGCGCCGTAGGCGAACGACTTGCCGACGTGACCACCCACCCATTTGCCTGAGTCGGCCTGTGCTTTGAGAATGCTGACCTCGCCGCCCACCGAACACTTGCCCACGCCATCCTGTGCGCCACCCGCCACGCGAATGCGTACCCCGGCAACGTTGAAGGCACCGAGCCCCGATCCGGTGGCCGCGCCATCCGTGAACGAGAGGTCAACCAGCGTCTCGCCGGCTGCGTTGCCCGCGATGCGCTTGGCGAGTGCCGGGTCGGTGTGCAGGCCGGTCTGCGCACGGGCGATAACGCCTGCGAGATCGGTACCGAGGTTGCGGTCGCGCGCAGTAGCGGCAGCCTCCTCCACGGCCAGCGCGCCACCCGCGGCGAGCGTGTTTGATGCGGTCTGCGGTGCCCGGTGAGGGGGAGGCGGGTTGAACGCGCGGAAGTACCGCTCGCCATCCTCGGGGGCCGTGACGATGCGCTCACGGGTGGGGGTGAGAAGGCCATCGAGGTCCATCTCGGCGTGGTGGGTCACCTGCACGAGGCGGTCGGCGTGACCGACGAGATCCTGTACCCGCTCAACGCCCATGTCACCTGCGATGCGGCGCATGGCTGTGCCCATCTCTGTGAAGTAGCGCACGAGCGCCTCGACTGAGGGCTCGTAGACGCGCGGAATAAAGCGCTTGACGCCCCGGTGCTTCGCCTCATCCTCGTCCAGCTGGGTCGCGATTCCCACGTGGCAGGTGTCCAACTGGCAACCGCGGCAGATGGTGCAGCCGATGGCAACCATCGGGGCGGTGCCGAATCCGATGCGGTTGGCCCCCATGCAGATGAGCTTGATGGCATCGGCAGCGGTGCGCAGGCCGCCGTCGGCCCAGATCTCGACGCGGTCACGGATACCCGCCTCAACCAATGCATGGTGCGCAAGCACGGTGCCGATCTCGCAGGGGAGGCCGGTACGACGCAGCGCGTGCAGGCGCGCGGCACCGGTGCCGCCGTCGAATCCGGAGAGCGTGAGAACGTCGCCCCCGGCCTTCGCGATGCCCACGGCGATGGTGCCGATACCGGGGACCACCGGCACCTTGACGATGACCTTGGCGTACGGGTTCGCGGTCTTCATCTCGTCGATGAGCTGTGCGAGGTCCTCAATTGAGTACAGGTCGTGGTTGTTGGAGGGGCTGATGAGGTCGGATCCCACAGTGGCGTTACGCGCATGCGCGATGGCCTCGGTGACCTTGGATCCGGGAAGGTGACCGCCCTCGCCGGGCTTCGCACCCTGTCCGATCTTGATCTCGATCCACTCGGACGAGTTCAGGAGAAGCGACGACACGCCGAAGCGACCGGAGGCAATCTGCACGCCGCGGTGCTTCGGGTACTTGCCGTACATGTCGTGGATCTCGCCGCCCTCGCCGTTCATCGACAGCATGTCGGCGCGGAACGCGGCCTCGGCGTAGGCACGGAAGGGCGTCTCGCCCTGGCTGCCGAAACTCATGGACGAGATGATGAACGGCAGTTCGTGCTCCGCCACGCGGCTCGACACGCGGTCGGCCGGGATACGGTCGGCCTCGGGGGCCAACTGCATGCCGACGGCATGGCGGATGGCAACTGGCTGGTCGTCCTCAAGGCGCTGGCAGGTCTCGGCGAACTCGTCGTAGCCACGCTCTGAGGTGGCCACGCGCGCGAGCGCCTTCCACACCTTGGGGTACATACGGGGAAGCTTGATCTTGCCCGGACTCTCCTCGCCGGCACGGATCAGTCGGCCCTGCTCGGCCAGGATCTCGAGGCGGGCGAAGTCGAGGCCGCGACCCTCCGACGCGCAGAAGCCCGGGATACCGAGAGCATCGAGCACCTCTGGGGCCACGCCAATTGCAGATACCAGGCGGCCGTAGCCGCGGATCTCATGGATACCCAGAGTCGAGAGCACCTTCTCGATGCCCTTCTGCAGACCGTCCAACAGACGACCGGCCGCAGCCTCGGGCTCGGGCGAACCGTTGACGGCCTGCTCGACCATGGCGTACGGGCACAGGGCATCGGCACCGAATCCCACGGCTACCACCACGTCGTGCACGTTGCGGATGCCGGCGGCCTTCAAAACGATGCTCACCCGGCGACGCAGGGCGGCGCCATCGGCCCCCGGCGTTTCGCGCAGGGCCTTGTCGACCACGGCAACTGCCACGTGCGGATCGCACACGCGGTGCGCGGGTGTGGCCAGGCGGTCCTCGAGCACGAGGATCTCGGCCCCCGCCTGCACGGCTTCGACGGCGGCTTCGCGCAGGCGCTGCACGTGCTCGGCCATGGTGTGCTCGCACGGGAAGTAGAGGGGGAGTCGTGCATAGCGCTCCGCCCACGCAGCGTGGACGTCCTCCATTACGGCCACGCCCTGCCCGGCCGCAACGCGGCGCAGCTCGGGGAGGCTCACCTCGACACCCGGGCGCATGGCACCCAGAATGATGGGCACGCGCAACTCGCAGCGCTGGGGCGCGTCAGTCTCAACACCCTCGATGGGCGGACGGCGGCCGAGCACCACGCGGGTGGAGAAGTGCTCCACCTCACGCTCGCGATCGATGGCCGGGTTGGTCACCACCGCGACGGTTTCCTGCAGGTAGTCCGAGAGCGGCACGGGGACGGGGGAGAGCGGGCCCAGCGGACCGTCCCATCCGAGCGACCCGATGGGCTCCGCGCCGCGGTCGGCGTGGAACTGGATCTGCTGCTTGTCACCCTCGATCCAACCGGCGGATGCCAGCAGCAGGTCGAGCGGTGTCTCGTGCACCACGTCGTCGTCGCCAGCCCATGGGTGGGCGACGGGTTCGAGACCGCCGGCCAGACGGGCACGGGCCTCGGCGTGGGGCAGGCCGCCACGGGCGCTCGCCCGGGCGTGGACCTCGCGCTGCACCTCGGGGTACGAGAGCACATGCGGGACACCATCGGGCCCACCCACAAGCGCCACCTTCTCGCCGGGGGCGAGGGGGCGGGGATCGGCGGTGAGCTCATGCACAGGCACGATGCCTGGCTCTGATGACGCCACGTACATGTCGGCGGTCTCCACCCACCACAGCGGGCGAAGCCCCAGGGCATCGACCGAGAACACCATCTCATCGGCCGCACGGGTGGCGAGCGCCACGGGCCCCTGTGCGTACGGTCCCCAGGCCTCGCGGTAGTGCACGTAGAGGTCCTGCAGGTCGTTTGGCAGCCGGTGAACTTCGCCGAGGATGGGCGGGAACGCGAACTCGACCGCCTCGAGCAGGGACAGGCCCTTCTCGAAGATGAGGCCCTCGAGCAGGCGGTTGAGGTCCTGTGAATCGGATCCGTCGCGGGTAACGGGAAGTCCGAGCTGGCGACACTGCTCCCGCAACTGCGCGATGGTGTTGATCTCGCCGTTGTGACCGAGGATGGCAAACGGCTGCACCCGGCTGAAGGTGGGATAGGTGTTGGTGGAGTACCGGTTGTGCGCGATGACCCGTGATGAGCCGAAGGACGGATCGGACAGCTCGGGGTAGAACCGGGGAAGCACCAGCGGCTGGCCCAGCACCTTGTACACGCAGTCATTGGCCGAGAACGACGCCACGTGGCAGGTGAGGTCCTGCTCCACGGCCACCATTGCCTGGTAGCAGTCACGCGATGCGGTTGTGGCGTCGCGGGCCAGGAGCGCCAGTTGCCAGAAGACCGGTGGCGTCTCGGCTGCGCGCGGCCCCAGTGCGGAGCGGTCGATGTCGCCCTCGCCCGAGAGCAACACCCCAAAGCCGTGCAGGCCGACGATGTCGAGAAGGGTCGGGAGCTCGAGGTCGGCCACCTCGGAGCCCTCGAAGAACACGTGCGCGATTACAAACCGCGGGTCGTCGGCCACCCCGGGGTCGAGGCCCTGTGCCGAGAGGCGGCCCGCCCAGAGCGGCCTGGGGATGTCCACCTGGATGCCCGAGCCGTCGCCTTCGCCATCCACGCTGCCGGCCCGGTGCACCATCATGTCGAGCGCAATCACGGCGCGTTCGACGATCGCGTGTGACGGCTGGCCGTCGCGAGTGGCGAACGCCGCAAGGGCGCAGGCATCGTGCTCCACGAGCTCAGGGAGCCCGGGCGGGGGAGTCGTCGCGAACGGCACAGGCGTCGTCGTCAAATGAACCCTCGGTGGGTTGGGGATGCGCGCCTACGCAGACCGGGCGACGGCGAACCGAACGGGTAGTGAATACGGCCGGGGGCACGGTGTCAACGGCTTGCCGGATCCAGTCGCAGGAAGACGGTTATTCCCACGTTCCAATGGGACTCCCGGGTACCATGACCGCACGTGACCGAGCCGCCCCGACCTGATGGCCCCGAGCCCATGCATTGCCACCGGCATCCCGGGCGCGAGACGCTTCTCTCGTGCTCGTCATGCGGGCGTCCGGTGTGCACCGATTGCATGCGCACGGCAGCCGTGGGTATCCGCTGTCCCGACTGTGCCGGAGGCTCGGCACCGTCGTCGCCCAAGGCATCATCCCGCCGGCTGAACCTGCTTCCGGCTGCTGGCGGAGCGCCGCTGACGGTGGCAATCATCGTCATTTGCGTGCTGGTCACCATCGTGGAACTCGCCCAGGGGCTCGGGATCAACGGGGGCGGTAACTCGCGCCTGGCCGTGGATCTGGGCCTGTTCGGGCCATTTGTGGCCGACGGGCAGTGGTACCGCATCATCACCGCGGCATTCGTGCACGCGGGAATCATCCACCTGCTGTTCAACATGATCGTGCTGTGGTGGCTGGGCGGCGCACTTGAGCGGTATGCCGGGACGACGCGAATGGGCCTGATCTTCCTCACGAGCATTGTGTGGGGAAGTGCAGGAGCCATGCTGCTCGACCCAATGGCCTTGACCGTGGGGGCCTCTGGCGGCATCTACGGTCTTATGGCCGCCCTGTTGGTGCTGGAGCGGCAGCAGGGCATTGCGCTACTCGGGTCGGGCCTCGGGGTCTTCCTGCTGCTCAACCTCGCGCTCACCTTCGTGATCCCGGGCATCTCGATCGGGGGGCATCTGGGCGGAATCGCCGGCGGGCTGCTCGCGGCGCTGGTGCTGTCGGGGTTCGGCCGCGGGCACATGGCCTACGGGCGCATGGCTCCCGCGGTCATCGGGGGCATGGCGGCGGTTGTGGCAGCGGGCTTCGCCCTTGCGGTGTTCTGGGCCTAGTTGCCGGGGAGGAGGCGGTGTGCCTCCTCAATGAGCGCTGCGGTGAGCGCAACGGCGGCATCGATGTCGTCGGGGTGGCAGGCCTCAACGGCGGTGTGTACGTAGCGGGTGGGGATGGAGATGCAGCCGGCAATGGCGCCCTGTCCCGACAGTTGAATGCTCTGGGTATCGGTGCCGCCGCGTCCTGAGACGTGCAGCTGGTGCGGGATGTCCCGCTCGTTCGCCAGATCCACCAGCAGATCGACGAGGCCCGCATGCCCGATGGCGCTCGCATCCATCACACGGATTGCCGCGCCCCTGCCCAGGCGGGTTGTGGGTCCGTCCTTCGGCGTGCCGGGGCCGTCATCTGCCGGGCAGGTGTCAATGGCCACCGCAATGTGCGGGGCGATGCGGTGGGCTGCGATGCGCGCGCCACGCAGGCCAACCTCTTCCTGCGACGTGGCCGTCGCGTGCACCTCCATGCGGGATTGCCCTGCCGCGCGGAGCCCCTCGATCATCACGTACACGCCCACGCGATTGTCGAGCGCCTTCCCGGTGACCAGGTCTCCCACCTCGGCGAGCTCGCGGATGCGCGTGGCAACGTCGCCGGGGCGCACGAGCGACTTGGCTCGCTCGCCATCCATGCACAGGTCGATGGCGAGGTCCTCAATCTTCGGGGCACGTGTGCGGGCGGCCTCGTCCATGAGGTGCACCGCGGTGGTGCCCACGATGCCAACCAGATCCTCCCGGCCCTGCACCAGCACCCGCTGATCAACGAGGGTCTTGGCATCCCATCCACCGAGCGGGATGAACTTCGCGAAGCCGCGATCGTCCACATGCGTGATCATGAGGCCGATCTCATCCATGTGGGCGGCCAGCATGAGTCGGCCTGCGGATACATCGGGCGCAGTGCGCACGCCGTCGACGCACCCCATGGGGTCGGTGTCCACGCGATCGGTGAGGCCAGCCAACTGCTGCAAAACGATGGCCCGCACGCGGTCCTCGTGCCCCGAAGGGCCCGAGGCGTCCGCAAGGGCACGCAGCAGCACCACGTCCATCAGATGCGGGCGGCCTTGCCGCCGGCCGATCCCTCACGCGGGTGCGTGAACGGGTCGGAAATGGCCCAAAGCGCCATGTTGGCGGCAATCAGGGTGATCATCCCGGGAATGAACCAGATGCCCCCGCAGGCGAGGAAGCCACCGCAGCCACCCACGTAGAGCAGCGCACTCCCCATGGCGGGGGAGCGGCGCACCACGATGGCCCCGCCGATAGTCATGAGGGCCATGAGGAGGGCGACGGCCCCGTTGAGGCTTCCGGCCCGTGGCGCGAAGGTGTCGAAGATGCCACCGAACGAGAAGGCGTCAAAGGCACGGAAGACGGCGAGGAAGCTGAGCACGGCCCCGATACCCGCGAGGATGGCGCACCAGTTACGCAGTTGCGCCTGCCGCGCGTCGATCTGTGCAGCGTGGTCGTCGGTGCTCATGCGCACTCCAGAACGAGCTTGCCGAAGTGCAGGCCGGCCTCTTCGCGCTCATGTGCGGCGGCGGCATCTGCCAGCGGCCGCACGCTGTCGATGACCGGGGTCCATGACTGCGTGTCAACGGCGGCGAGCAACTGGCGGAACTCGGTCGGGCTGCCCATGGTCGTGCCGAGAAGCGCGACCTGGCCCATGGTGACCGGTCGCACCTGCATCTCCACCTTGCCGCCTCCGGTGCCACCAAACACCACCACGCGACCACCCGGTGCGCAGGAGTCGATGCTGCCTGCCCATGTGGATCCGACGGAATCGATGACCACGTCAACGCCCCCGCCGTTGGCCTCCTTCACCGCTGCGGGCCAGTCATCTCCGGCGTCCACATAGTTGACGCCCACGTCGGCGCCGAGGTCCTTCGCCCGCGCGAGTTTCTCGTCGGATGACGAGGTAACGACCACACGGCATCCGGCCGCCTTGGCCAGATTGAGCGCGAACGTGGCAACCCCACCACCGATTCCGATGATGAGCACGGTCTCGCCGGGGAGCACGCGGGCTCTGGTCATGAGCGCACGCCACGCGGTGAGGCCGGCGAGCGGAAGTGCTGCTGCCTCGTGCCACGACAGGCGGGCGGGCTTTGGGAACACGTTCTCGGCCGGGATGACGATCTGCTCGGCGTAGGTGCCCTGATCGGGCCCGCCCAGGATGCGAAACCCGCGCCCGGGTGCGCGCTGATCGGCGCCCCACGAGAGCGACGGCAGGATGATGACTTCGTCGCCCTCGGCGATTCCGGAGACGCCCGCGCCCACCTTGTGAACGACGCCGGCACCGTCGGAGCCCAGCGTGAGGGGCAGCGGAACCTTTGCCACGCCCTTGCGCACGAACACATCGCGGCGATTGAGCGCCGCGGCGCGGAGCGCCACAACGACCTCGCCGGGTCCGGGCTCGGGGTCGGCGACGGTCTCGATAACGAGGACCTCGGGTCCACCTGGCTCATGCATCCTGATTGCCTGCACGAACGCTCCTCAAACTCGCTTGCGGGGCAGGTGTGGGCACGATAGCCGCCCGGTGCCCTCGCGGGACGCGATCAGTCGGACGGACGCGTGGCGCTGAGCAGCGGGAATATGGCCACAGGTACACGCCCGCGTCGCCATGCGACTGCGAGAGACCCGTTGGAGTGCCCGAGAATCTGACCGGTCGGCACAACGACGCCCTCGCTCAGGCCGTCCTCATATGCGGCAAGCGCGCCGAGGCCGACTCGGTCGCCACCGGTGGAGACGATCCAGAAGCCGATGCCACTTCGCTGGTCAGCCGCCGAGGCAATGCGCAGCCGGCCGGCCAAGGGGGCGACCACAGTGACGCCGGGGGCGGACGTGAGTACCACCGGCTGGTTGGCAGCATCGACATATCGCACGGGAGATGATGCGGGCGGGGCGAGAGGGAACGCGAACCCGTCAATAACGGCGGGGCGTCGTGTGGCGGGGTCGCCACCCTGCGCGAGACCCGGACCGGTTGCGGCAGGTGCGAGGCCGCCCCAGATGGTGACCGTGGCCGGGCCGTCGGTGGGCGTGACTGCCGGGATGATTGCCGGAGCGCTGATCGATGCCCCGGGGGCCGCGGTCGATCCGGCGGGTGCGCACGTGGGTGCGGGATTCTGCGCCGTGGTGAGCACTGGCAGCATGGGGTCGCCGCCGAGCGCGGCGAAGAACGTGCCCACACCATCCGACCAACCGGCGTTCAGCCCCTGAGGATCGTTGCTGGCTCCCACCGGCGCCCATCGGCCGCTGATGGCCCCGATGGTGGTGAGGCCGTCGGCCGCGTAGTTGCCCAGGGTGTGGGCCGCCATCGTGATCGCAGCCGCCTCGTTGGGGAACACGATGCCCGGCCCCAAGCCGAATGCATTGTGGATTTCCTGCGCGGGCCCGTATGTCTGGAGCATCGTCTCCTGCGCCGTGATGGCCACGATGAAGCGCGGGTCGATGCCGTTGGCCATGCCCTCGCGTACGAAGACGGCGCCATTGCCGGCCAGCGGGCTACCCGCCGCCGCGAGCTGTGCGTCGAGCGCCTGCGAATCAGTGGCGGCGATGCAGTGAAGTTCGGTTGCGCTCACGCCGCTGGCCCCACCGGAGCCGATGAGAAGGGCAACACCACCGGCAAGAAGGGCGGCGGACGCAACGCGGGCAGGTCGGGGAATCACCACGGGTCGGAAATGTACCGGTGCCCCCGGGGGCCGGGGGTGGACGGCCACACATGTTGCACGGCACTGCACAGCGGTTCCTCGGCTAGCGTGCGGGCATGTCCGAATCCGCTGGCCCCAGCCGTCCAGTCGCCATCACGCTCGCCGTTATCACCGGGCTCGCCTTCGTCGGCATCCTGGCCGGACTGGCGCTCGGGATGCTTGCCGTGGCTGGCATCTGCGGCATGGTGCTGGTGCTGATGTGGTTTGTGCTGATGGGCCTGAAGAAACACGGTTAGGCGCCGGCGGCACCCGCGTCACTCTTGAGGTCGCCAGCCTTCACGATGCGGCCGATGGCCACACCGAGTGAGATGACCATGATGATGGCGCTCGCCACGCACCATGGGCAGATGGCCTTGATGAGAAAGAGCTCGGCGTACTGCAGCCACATCGAGAACATGACGCCGCACACCGCGACGATCAGCGCGATGATGCGCCCCGGAAAACGCGGGATGAACGCCGACGCCAGCAGGATGGCGTAGGTGACCACACCCATGTACGCCAGCGGGATGCCCGCGAGCACGGCGTACTCGGATGACTGCACCGTGGCGCAGCCGCCACCAATGACACAGGCGGCCTCACCCCCGGTGGCCCGCTCGTACGAGAGGTAGATGGTGATCCCCAGGCCGAGGATCGCCAGTACGGCCTGCGCAACGCGCAAACGGAACCCGGGCGCGCGCAGGGTCAGCTGACCGCCGTGACTGCCGACAGCAGCTCGGCGGCCGGGATGGCTCCTGTGAGCGTCTTCTTTCCGCCGGGGCCTGTGACGACGAAGGTCGGGGTGGCGTTGACGCCGGCTGCGGCGGCCTCATCGCTTGCGGCGAACACGGCGTCGCCGGCAGCCTGCGCGGTGCTTGCCTTCTCCCACGCGGCCACGTCAATGCCCGGGATGGCGCTCGCGATGTTCTTGAGGAGATCCGGCGTGACCCATCCGGAGTTCTCCTGCCCCTGATTGCGGTAGATGATGTCGCTGTAGACGAAGCCGCGGTCCTGATCAGCAGCAGCCGCGATCGCCTGTGATGCGGTGACCGAGTCGGAGCCGATGAACTTGAGCGGCACGACCACGAGCTTGGCCTCGCCCGCGCGCACCGGACCCTTGACCAGTGCGGCCACGGCGCCGGTGGATGCCTTCTCACACACGGGGCACTGCGGGTCGAGGAATTCCTTCACCGTGACGGGGGCGGATGGCTTTCCGATGGCAAAGCCCGACTGCGGGATGCCCTTGGTGAGAGCGAGGACCTCGGCGGCGCCGGAGGCCGATCCATCTGACGGCGTGGATGCGCTGGATGAGGAGTCGCCTCCTGACACGCTCACCACGATGGCAACCACAACGACGATGATTGCCGCAAGAACCGCTCCGCTGATCAGCCATGCCCGACGAGACATCCGGGTCCTCTCTCTTGATCGATGACGGGGGCATGATCGCATCCGTAACGGCGCCGTGCCGCGGGGTCGGGTACGCCAACCGCTACGACAGGTCGAAACCCATCTGATCGCCAGCCCTCGGGGCGTCGGCCGGGGGCGCCGTGGCCTCACCCGTGGCCGCCGCGAACTGGGCCAGTTCGTCGGCCCGCTCGTTCAGTTCGTGGCCCGCATGCCCGCGTACCAGGGTGGGCGTGACAGTTGCGTGGCGGGCGATCTCCACCAGCATGCGTTCCCACAGTTCCCGGTTGGCCACGGGCTTCTTGTCGGTGGTGCGCCACCCACGGCGCTGCCAGCCATCGATCCAGCGGTCGCTGATGGCCTTGGCCACGTACGACGAGTCGGTGACCAGCGTGACTGCCGACCCGGCCGGTGCGGCCGCGAGCCCTTCGATCGCTGCGGTGAGCTCCATGCGGTTGTTGGTGCTGGGGGCCTCGGCCCCTGTGAGCACCAGTTCGCTGCCGTCGGGAGCAATGACGATGGCAGCCCATCCGCCGCGGGCAGAGGCGGTGCCATTGCCAGAGCAGGCGCCATCGGTGACGACAGTGAAGGAGGTTGAGGCGGCGTTCATGGCGGGGGAGCATAGAAGCGCAGTGCCCGATTGGTACAGGGGCGTGCGGGATGTGGCACGGGACGGTCGCTGGCGGTGGCATTTTGAGGCCTAGCGTCGCCGTATGGACCTCCTCTTCCATTGGCCCGCCTCATGGGCGGATGCTGCGGGCCTCGTGGTGCTGGCCATCGTGTTCGGGATCTGCGTGGTCACGGACCTGCGTACGCGTCGGATTCCCGACGTGGTGGTGATTCCCGGGGTCGCCGTGACGCTTGGATTGAGATGTGCGCTGGGCGCAGGGCCGTGGTGGGGGGTGGTTGGCTGGGCCGTGGTCGCGGGGGCGGTGCTTATGGTGCCGGCCCTCGTGCGCCCCGAGGCCATGGGGATGGGGGATGCCAAGCTGGCTGTGCTGATTGGCGCCGCGCTGGGGCCCGCCGCCGTTGGAGCACTGCTTGTTGCGCTGGTGGCCGGGTGCGTGGGCGGTGTGGCCTGGGCCGCGGCGCACAGGCGTCCGATGCGGGGCGCCACCATCCCATTCGCACCCTTTCTTGCGGCGGGTGCGGTGGTGGCAGTTGTGCTGCCGCTGGCGATCCTGCCCTCGAAAGTTGCCCGATCGCCCGGTGCCGACCACGCCCGCCCCACCACCTCGTCGATGCGCTCTGGCGACACTGATGCCATGCCCCTCCTGCGCCCGGAGGCCGGGACACCCGGGCGTCGGGCCACAGACCGTGCACGGGGTGCCGGAGCGCCCGGCCCCGGTGGGTATGCTGGGCGGGAAATGGCGCTGACCTACCGAACAGCGGGCGAGTCGCACGGCCCCGCACTTACGACCATCGTCGAAGGCCTCCCGTCCGGGTTGCCGCTGACGCCCAACGACATCGATGCCGATCTCGCGCGTCGTCAGTTGGGGTACGGCCGCGGTGGGCGCCAGAAGATCGAGACCGATCGCGTACAGGTGACGGCCGGTATCCGCCATGGCCACACGCTCGGCAGCCCAGTGGCGCTCATGGTGATGAACCGCGACTTCGCCAACTGGTCGGAAGACCGCATGGCCATTTGGGAGCCCGCATCTGAGGTGGCGCCCATCACGCTTCCGCGCCCGGGCCACGCCGATCTGGCGGGAATGCAGAAGTACGAGACCGACGATCTGCGGAACATTCTCGAGCGTGCGAGTGCTCGCGAGACGGCCGCGCGCGTGGCCGCGGGGGGCGTGGCCAAGGCGCTCATCCGCCGGTATGGCATGGAGGTGCGCAGCCACGTTGTGCAGGTGGGGCCCGAAGCCGCCCCGATGCGTGGCGACCTCTCGCTCGCCGACTTCGAGGGCGTAGACGAGAGTCCGGTGCGGGCACTCGACGCCGACGCATCTGTGCGCATGCGCGCGGCAATCAAGGCCGCTGGGCAGGACAGCGACACCCTGGGCGGCATCTTTGAGGTGTGGGTGTTTGATCCCATCCCCGGGCTCGGGTCGCACGTGAGCGGCGACGCGCGGCTGGACGGCCGCATCGGCCAGGCGGTGCTGGGTATTCAGGCGATCAAGGGTGTTGAGATCGGCGCCGGGTTTGAACTGGGGCGCATCCGGGGAAGCGCTGCCCATGATGAGATCTTCTGGACTGAGGAGAAGGGCTACCACCGCCACACCAATCGCTCTGGTGGGCTTGAGGGCGGCATGACCCACGGTGCACCGCTCGTGGTGCGGGCGGCCATGAAGCCCATTGCCACACTCAGCAGGCCCCTCGCGTCGGTTGATGTGCACAGCAAGGAAGCCACGTCGGCTTTCAAGGAGCGATCCGACATCTGCGCCGTGCCCGCGGCGGCCGTCATTGCCGAGGCCGTCATTGCGTTCGTGCTCGCGCAGGCCCTGGTTGAGAAGTTTGGTGGCGATTCGGTGGCGAGTCTCGATGCCGCGGTGGAGCGCTACCGCGGGGTTCTCGCCCAGTAGTGGCCATTCCGCGCTGGATCGCGATCGCTGGCTACATGGGAGCCGGCAAGACCACGGTGGGACGTATTACCGCCGAGATCCTCGGCGTGGACTTCCTTGACGCCGACGACCTGGTGCAGGCGCACGCGGGGCAGTCGATTCCCGAGATATTCGCCCAGCGCGGAGAGTTGTGGTTTCGTCGCACCGAGGAGGATCTGATTCGCGATCACCTGCGCGGTGAGCCGGGCGTACTCGCGCTGGGCGGGGGCGCGCTGGGGAGCCCTCGCACCCGCCAGTTGCTGGGCCGTGAGGCATGCGTGGCGTGGCTGAAGGTGGATGCCGAGGAGGCCTGGACCCGCGTGGGTGGCGAGCCGGGCCGACCGCTCGCCCTCGACCACGATCGTTTTGTGCGTCGCGCCGGTGAGCGCGAGCATGTGTACCGGGAGGCCGCCGACGTGATCCTTGATGGCGGGGCACCGCCTCAGGAGACGGCGGTGATTCTGTCGGAGTGGATCATGGATGACGGTGGACCCGACAACGAGGTGGCCGGATGATCACCGATATGGCGGCCCCGGCTCTGGTGGCGTCGATCGGTGACCGCACCGTGCCCGTGTATCTGGGCGATGGAGTGCTGGACGCAGTGGGTGGCCTGCTTGTCGGCCGCGGCGAGGGTAATGGCGTGCTGGTGGTGGTGGACGACGGAATCGTGGGCGCCGCCGATCGGATTTCCGCATCGTGCGCGGCCGCAGGACTGCGGGTGACCGTTGAGCGCGTTCCTGCGGGCGAGGCCTCGAAGAGCCTGGCCGAGATCGAGCGGCTCTCCCGCGTGGCCGCTCGGGCCGGAATCCGCCGACGTGACGCGGTGATCGCCGTGGGCGGTGGGGTGGTGGGTGACCTCGCGGGGTTTCTGGCGGCGTCGTACCAGCGGGGCGTGCGCCTGGTGCAGGTGCCCACGACGCTGCTGGCGATGGTGGACTCGTCGCTCGGCGGCAAGACCGGCGTTGATCTGCCCGAGGGCAAGAACTACGTGGGGGCGATCTACCAGCCTGTGGCCGTGGTGATGGACCCATCGGTGCTGTCCACGCTGTCTGCCCGGGAACTCTC